>JABDCR010000019.1:0-95 GCA_013288015.1 Bacteroidota bacterium
CAAAACAGTTCGCAGAATGGCGCAAATTGACAAAATGACCAAAGATGGTACTTTTGACAACATTTCTAAAAAAGAGCGTTTAAACATTTCTCGTG
>JABDCR010000019.1:105-44533 GCA_013288015.1 Bacteroidota bacterium
TCTCGTGAGCGTGCAAAATTGGAAACTCAATTTGGTTCAATTGCTGAGTTAACTCGTCTTCCATCAGCTATTTTTATTGTTGATGTTAGCAAAGAAAACATTGCAGTTGCTGAAGCAAAAAAATTAAACATCCCATCTTTCGGTATTGTTGATACAAATTCAAATCCTAATTCAGTTGATTTTGCTATTCCTGCAAATGACGACGCTTCTACTTCTATAGCTTATATCTTAGATATCATCTGTAAAGCAGTTGCCGAAGGTCTTTCTGAGCGTAAACATGATAAAGATGCTCAAGAAGCTGAAGAAAAAGAAGAGGTTTTAGAAAAAGATGTTACAGCTAAATATGCTGCAGCAAAAGATGAAGAAGAAAAATCTCCGGCTAAAAAAGGTGCTCGTAAAAGAACTACTACTCCCGCAAGAAAATAATTATAAAATTGGAAACAAAAATGGCAATTACTGCAAGTGAAGTAAATAAGCTGCGCCAGCAGACTGGTGCAGGTATGATGGATTGTAAAAAAGCGCTTGAAGAAGCGAATGGAGATTTTGAACAAGCTGTTGATTTTCTTCGTAAAAAAGGACAAAAAGTTGCTGCTAACCGTCAAGATCGTGATGCAAAAGAAGGTTTAGTTATTGCTAGAGTTTCTGCTGATAGCAAATTAGGTAGCTTAGTAGTTGTTAACTGCGAAACTGATTTCGTAGCTATCAATGCCGACTTTGGTACTTTTGCAAATACTATTTCTCAAATATCAATTGATAAAAAACCGACTTCTATCGAAGCTTTTGCTGCATTACCATACAATAACGACGTTACTGTTGGTGATAAATTTATTGAGCAAATTGGTAAAATCGGTGAAAAAATCGAACTATCTTATTATCAAACAGTAGATGCTGCAAACGTTGTAGCTTATAATCACCCGGGTAACAAATTAGCTTGTATAGTTGGTTTTACTAAACCGGTAAGCGAAGAAGTTGCTAAAAATATTGCTATGCAAGTAGCTGCTATGGCTCCTGTAGCTGTAGATAAAGATGATGTTGATACTAAAACATTAGAGCGCGAACTTGACATTGCACGCGAACAAATTCGTGCAGAAGGTAAGCCTGAAGATATGGTTGAAAAAATTGCTCAAGGTAAATTAAATAAATTCTACAAAGAATCTACTTTATTAAACCAAGAGTTTATTAAAGACAATAAATTATCAATTCGCCAGTATTTACAAAGCATTGATAAAGACCTAACTGTTACAGCCTTTAAACGCTACCAGTTAAGTTAATTAAATTTTTAATTTTAATCCCGACATTAAGTCGGGATTTTTTTTGCCTTGTTGTGAATAGAAATAAAAACTTGATATGAAATATAAAAGAATATTATTAAAACTATCTGGCGAAGCCCTAATGGGCAACAAACATTTTGGAATTGATAACGAACGTTTGGCTCAGTATGCCAGCGAAATTAAAGAGGCAGCCGATTCTGGTTGTCAAATAGCTATTGTAATTGGCGGGGGAAACATTTTTAGAGGTATACAGGCTGAAAAAGGTGGAATGGATAGGGTACAAGGTGATTATATGGGAATGCTTGCAACGGTAATTAACTCTATGGCTTTACAAAGCGCTTTAGAAATTATGGGAGTGCAAACACGCTTACAATCGGCGATAAAAATGGAACAAATTTGTGAACCTTTTATTCGCAGAAAAGCAGTACGCCATTTAGAAAAAAATCGTGTAGTTATTTTTGGTGCAGGTACCGGTAACCCTTATTTTACAACTGATACAGCAGCTACACTACGCGCTATTGAAATTGAAGCCGATGTTATTTTAAAAGGCACGCGTGTAGATGGAATCTATACTGCCGATCCTGAAAAAGATAAAACAGCTACTAAATACGAAACTATTTCGTTTACCGAAGTGTACGAAAAAGGTTTGGAAGTAATGGATATGACAGCCTTTACCCTTTGTAAAGAAAATAACCTACCTGTTATTGTATTTGATATGAACAAAGTGGGTAACCTTAAACAACTACTGCAAGGCTCTAAAATAGGCACTTTAGTAGAAGTTTAGTATTAAAAAAAAATGATAAACTTTAATTCATACAACTACACAGTAACCGAGCGTTTTTTACGCTACGTAAAAATAGATACGCAAAGTGACCCTGAATCTATAACAACCCCAAGTACCGAAAAGCAAAAAAACTTAGGTAAACTGTTAGCCGAAGAGTTAAAACAAATAGGTTTAACAGATGCGCACTTGGATGAGCATAGTTATGTTTATGCTACTTTGCCTGCCAATACAACAAAAAATGTCCCCGTTATTTGTTTTTGCTCGCATATGGATACTTCGCCCGATTGTAGCGGAGCCAAGGTAAACCCTATTGTACATAAAAATTATACCGGCGGTGATATTGTTTTACCAAACGATACTACCCAAGTAATAAAATTTAGCGAGCATGTCGATTTAAAAAACCAATTGGGTAACGACATTATAACTACTGATGGTACAACCCTTTTAGGTGCTGATAACAAAGCAGGCGTGGCCGAAATAATGGATGCCGTAAATTATTTAATTACACATCCTGAAATAAAACATGGCGCTATAAAAGTTTTATTTACACCTGATGAAGAGATAGGGCGTGGGGTTGATAAAGTGAATATTAAAAAACTAGCCGCTGATTTTGCTTATACAATGGATGGCGAAACCCTTGGGCATATTGAAAACGAAACCTTTTCAGCAGATGGGGTAACAATTACTATTAAAGGTGTTCCAACTCATCCGGGTTTTGCGAAAGATAAAATGCAACATGCCATAAAAATTGCTGCAGAAATTATTGCCAATATTCCTAAAGATAAAACACCGGAGACAACTGAACAAAAACAACCATTTATGCATCCAACCGCTATTAACGGCGGTTTAGAGCAAGTTGTTATAAAATTTATTATCCGTGCTTTTGATACACCAACCTTACATGCTTTAGAAGCCGAATTAAAACAAATTACCGAAAAGGTTATTGCTAAATACAATAAATGCTCTTTTACTTTTGATGTACAAGAACAATATCGCAATTTTAGAGAAGTGCTTGATAAGCACCCTCAAATAATTGAACATGCAGTTGAAGCAGTAAAACGCACCGGAGTTACACCTGTTTTATCAAGTATAAGAGGTGGAACAGATGGTTCTCGTTTATCGTTTATGGGTTTGCCTTGTCCTAATATATTTGCAGGAGAACATGCCTTCCATAGTAAGCAAGAATGGGTGTCTATACAAGACATGCAAAAGGCAGTTGAGACCATTGTACATTTAACTTCTATTTGGGAAGAAAGAAGTTAATTAACTTGCTTTTTTTCTTTAATAAAGTAAGTATAACTAATTGTAAATAAATTAGTTATAATTTTTTGAAAAACAAAATAATTTAAGATAATTATACAAATTAAGTTTTGTTAAACGCCTACTTATGTTACTTTTACATTAAAATTATTATACATGAAAAAACACTATTATTCATTAAGTACTTTTTATGTTTTGTTGCTTTTTAGTGTAACCATTTTTCAAGGTTGCATAAAAGAGAAAATCGATTTAAATAAAGGTGGCAATAGTTCTATTAGTCCACAACTTGCGGGGGCATTGATTTATTCATCTATTACCATAAAGGATATAATGAACAACACCAATAAAAATGGGCAGCTAACTACCGATTCTACCGGTTTTATTACCCTGGTTTATAAAGGAAACTTATTTTCGTTAAAAGCGGCCGATGTAGTTACTATTCCTGCTCAAACCCCTGTTACCGACAATGCAACTTTATCAGCTGCTAATGTCGTTGCTTTAAATGCACTTCCTATGGGAAGTACAATTACTTTTTCTGATTCATCTTTGGTTAATTTTCAAACAGGGGGAGGCACTCAGGTAGATATCCTTAATTGTAAAACTGCCACATTGGTCTTAAATCTTAATTATACCATAAAAGATAATGCAGTAATAAAAATTACTATACCGGGGGCAACGCTTGGTGGTGTAGCATTTACACAAACTATTCCGGTAACCTATGCAGGAAGCCCCGTAAATATAACTACTAACTGTGTATTAGATGGTTATAAAATTGATATGACTAATGGCAACACCACGCACGATGTAATTAAAATTAAGTATGATATTATTATTACCAAATCTACTAATACTCCAAGTACAGTTGGCGATGGAGCTTCTTTTACCGAAACATTTAATAATGTAACTTATAACAGTATTATTGGTTATTTAGGACAGCAGTTTTTATCTCCTAATACAGATACTATACCCATTACTATTTTTAAGAATAGTATAATAGGTGGTGGTGCAACATTTACTATTGTAAACCCTTTGATAAAAGTGTTTTTAACTAACTCGTATGGTTTACCCATTAGCGCACACTTTAACACTTTCGAAGGATACTCTCCTGGTCAACCCACAACGGCTATTACAGGTGCACCTAATCCAATTCCTATTCCTGTGCCTGCAACCATTGGACAAAGTGCCGTAGACAGTTTTAAATTAGATAATAGCAACAGTAATATAGTTTCACTTATAAATAATTTTCCTAAAAATGTAATTTATAATGTAAGCTCGCAATCAAACCCTTTAGGACCTGTTTACAGTAACTTTATTACAGATACAAGTCAGTTTAAAATAGATATGGAGATTGACTTGCCGTTATATGGCTCGGTTAAAAACTTTACATTTCAAGATACTATTGCGTATAGCTTTGATACAACAATATTTCCATTACAAAATATAAAATCTATTACTTTAAGGGCTTATATAAATAATGGTTTTCCTATTGATGTGGGTATGCGTTTAGCTTTTGTAGATTCAGCCTATAATGTAATTGATGAGCTAATTAACCCCCAATATCAATTAGTAATGCCTTCAGCAAGTATTGGTGCTAATGGAATGGTTACTACACCTACACCTAGTTCGCATGATTTTACTATACCAAGTAGCGTAATCCCTCAATTAAATAAAGTACGACATATACTTATTGCAGCACAGGCAAATACAATTAATAATGGAAATACTAATGTAAAAATCTATGATTTTTACTACATAGATGTGAAGATAGGAGTTAATGTTCAGATGCTTTTAAAATTCTAATTCTGTACTAACTTATTCAATTTATGAAAAAAATAATATTATTTTTTGTAGCTCTTACAGGTTTAAACCAGTTAAAAGCTCAACAAAGTTTAACTCTGTATAATATGCAGGCCATACCGCAGGCTATGTATGTTAATCCAGGTGTCATGCCATTAACCAATATTAATATTGGTTTACCAGGTATTTCGTCAAATTATATAAATTATAGCAATAATGGTTTTATGCTTCATGATGTTATACAACAAGCTGCTAACGGTGGACTCCTAGTTAACTCGGATAATTTATTTTCGAAGCTAAAAACAAACAATGTGATAAACTTAAATGCACATGTTGATTTGTTGAGTTTTGGTTTTAAGGTTAAAAAGAAAAACTACTTTAGTTTTAATTTAACCGAACGAGTTGATGTAAGATTTAACTATTCTAAAGATTTAATGTCTTTTGCTTTATACGGTAATGGTGCACCTCAAAATTTAGATAGAGACATAAAAATACAACCTGGTATAGATGCATCTCATTTTAGAGAGTGGGGGATAAATTATACAAGAGAAGTAAATAAAAAACTAACTATTGGCGGCAGGTTAAAATATTTAAGTGGTATTGAGAATGTAAATACTGAAAACACCAAAATAACTATTAATACAAATAGCCAGTATTATGCCTTAACCGGAAGTGGCAATTTATTAGTTAACACATCAGGAGTTGATAAAGATGCAAGTCAGAATACATCTTCTATTCTTGGGTTTAATACAGGACGTCAAAATAGGGGGGCAGCAATTGATGTTGGAGCAACATATAAACTAAATGAAAAATTCTCTTTCTCTGCAAGCATTATAGATTTTGGCTTTATTAATTGGAAAGATTATACGGCTCAGGTTGCCAGCCATGCTAATGGAACAGTTCATTATAACGGTGTATCATTAAATCAGGCAATTAATGATACAACGGGTTTTGGTAAGTCAGCCCAAAATTATGGCGATTCTTTAGGTAAGGCTTATAAAGTAGATACTGTCTATAAAAAGTCTTATACTACTATGCTGACTACGCAATTTTATTTAAGCGCAAATTATTGGTTAAACGAAAAAAATAATGTGGCTGTTCTTTTTAATGGTCGTTATGCTAACAAACAGTTTAATCCTGCGCTTTGTGTGTCATTTAATAACAAAGTAGGGCGTTGGTTTAATGCATCTTTAAGTTACTCAATGATAAACAGGAGTTATGATAACGTGGGGCTAGGCTTAGCCTTTACAGGCCCAGTGCAGTTTTATGTAGTAAGTGATAATGTAGTGAGTTTTTTAGTGTTTGATAAATATAAATCAGGCAACAGTTCCTTTGTTGTTCCTGCATACAGTAAAAATCTTAATCTTAGAGTTGGTATAAATATTACCATTGGAAAAATTCCAAAAGATAAAGACAAAGACGGTGTGGCTGATAAGGAAGATGATTGTCCACTGGTGGCAGGACCAGTTAATCTTAAAGGATGTCCTGATAGAGATGGAGATAGTATACCGGATAAAGATGATGCTTGTCCTGATGTGAAAGGCTTAAAAGCGCTTAAGGGCTGCCCGGATAGAGATGGAGATGGTATAGCTGATAAAGATGATAAATGCCCTGATGACAAAGGTTTAGTAGAATTTGACGGTTGCCCTGATAGAGACGGAGATAAAGTAATTGACAAAGATGATGAGTGCCCTGATGAACCTGGTTTACCTGAATTTATGGGTTGCCCGGATAGAGATGCTGATGGCACACCGGATAAATATGATGCATGTCCTGACATTGCCGGGCCAAAAGAACTTAAAGGTTGCCCTGATAAAGATGGAGATGGGGTTTTAGATAAAGATGATGCTTGTCCTGATGTGGCTGGGCCGGCTGAAAATAAAGGTTGTCCTTATGCTAAACTAGATTTAATAGATAAGGCAGGAAAAGTTATTTCAGTATCTGTAAAAACTAAAGAAGGCTGGTTTACATTTGAAAATCTTCCTTCTGATGAAGAAGCCTTATTTAAATTAGAGGTAGATGATGCTACTATAAGTGTTGTAACAATTGATTCTAAGGGAAATAAAAAAGAAGCAACTAAAAAAGCCGATGGGTTCTTTCATTTTCCTGTTGAGATAAAAGCAGCTGAAAAGAAAATTTTAGAAAAAGCGTTCTCAAGCTTACAGTTTGCTACAGGTAAAGATATCATTCAGCCGGTTTCATTCCCTTCATTAAACCAATTAGCTACATTAATGAAACAGCACACTGAAGATTGGACACTTAAATTATCAGGTCATACCGATAATCAAGGGCAGGCTGATGCAAATATGCTTTTATCTGAAAAACGTGCTAAAGCGGTTAAAAAATACTTAGTAAGCAAAGGCGTAAAAGAAGATAAAATAATTGCTGAGTGGTTTGGACAAACACAACCAATTGAAAGCAACGCTACAGAAGCGGGACGCAAAAAAAATCGCCGGGTAGAAATGAAAGTACTATATAAATAGTAATGGATTTATGGTTTTAATTTAAAAGCCCTGTCTTTATGAAATAGACAGGGCTTTTTTAGTTGTTTTAACCTTACTTTTGTGTCGAACTTAAAAATGAAAAACAACTTCTCGAAATTTTTACTTTTTGTATTTGCCTTTGTAAATTATATGCAGGCGCAGAGCCCTTTTATATTTCCATTAAAAGGTAAACCTGCTCTAAATGGTAATTATGGCGAGGTGAGACCTAATCATTTCCATGCCGGTATAGATTTTAGAACGCATTTCTCAGACCATTTACCCATATATGCCGTGGCAGATGGTTATGTTTCTCGTATAAAAATTTCTACTTCAGGTTATGGCAAAGTGTTATATGTTACTCATCCAAATGGCTTGGTTAGTGTTTATGGGCATGAGTATGCCTTTGCCGATAAAATAAAAAAGTACACCGAAGCTGCTCAGGAAATTGCTGAAGTGTTTGAAATAGAATTATTTCCTAAACCGACTGATTTGCTGGTAAAACAAGGCGAAGTTATTGGGTATACGGGTAATACAGGGAGTAGCGAAGGGCCGCATTTGCACTTTGAAATTCGCGATGAAAAAAGCGAAGCACCTTTAAACCCTTTGCGCTTTTTAAAGATTGAAGACGTTGTTGTACCAAAAATACAATGTGTGGCTTTGTATAGCGAATATGAATTAGAGAAAATTATTTTACCGACAAAAAAAACAGATACACTTAAAACAACTTACCCCGTTGGTTTTGGTGTAGAGTGTTTTGATTACGAACAAAAACAAGGGAACAAGAATAATATTTATAAAGCTGAAATATATATAGATGGTAAATTATATTATAGTCATGTTTTGGATAGTATAACGTTTGATTTAGCACGATATGTAAACACTTATGCTGATTACGAAGCAAAAAAACAAAAGCACATTACTATTCAAAAATTATTTAAAGAAAAAAACAATGATTTACCCATTTATAAAACTATAAATGATAAAGGGTTCATTTCTTTTAAAGATAATGCTTTTCACATAGTGCGAATAGTTGTGTATGATTTTTACAATCAAAAAGATGAAGTCTCTTTTTGCTTAAAAACATCTATTACATCAACAATTAGTGCCCGAGATAGCAAGAAACAAGATTGTTTAATTGCGTTTAAAGAAAGCACGGTTGATTATAATATAGAACTTCCTGCTAAAAGCCTTTATGAAGATGCGCAGCTAATTGCTTCTTATCAAAACGGCGTACTTTCTTTTACTGCTGTGGGTTATGATGTGCCTTTTCAAAATAATTGCATACTGAAACTGAAGGTACCCGATAATTTATTGAAGTATAAAGATAAATTGTGTCTTTCAAATGTTTCAGGAGTTAAAAACTACGTTGATGCTGTTTTTGAAAATGGTTTTGCAAAAGCTAATATTAAAACCTTTGGTAAATATAAAGTTGATATAGATACTATTGCCCCACAAATAAAATTTAATTCAAATAAAACGGGCGTATATAAAACAGGAAGTACAATTTCTTTTAAAGTAACCGATAATTATAGCGGTATAGGCGTGTTTAAGTTGCGTTTAAATGGCAAATGGCATTTGGCAGAATATGAGCATAAAACAAATACTATTTTCTTTATTGTTGATGAAAAGGTATCTAAAGGTAATACGATACTTAATTTACAGGTGAGTGATAAGAAAAATAACCAAACTAATTTTCAAACTACTTTAGTTATCCAATAAATTAGCCTCGTCTAGCACATCAATAATATTATAATAGGTGTTATTAAGCATGGATGGAATTTCAATTTTACTCTTCCAGGCAACTTCCGTAATGCTTTCTTCTAATTGGGGTACAAGGTTTGTTTCATTAGATAGCATCGTATACCAATAAGTTTTCTTTAAAGCCCAATCATTCTTAAAAGGGTAAATGTGATAAGTGTTCAGTAAGAATTTTTTTAAGGTAATATGCTTTAAACCACATTCTTCTTGACATTCTCGCACGGCAGCTTTTTCTGGTAACTCTTTCTTTTCCAGTTTCCCTTTTGGTAAATCCCACTTATTATGACGGTAAATAAATAAATATTCGTTTTTATCATTGTTGATTAACCCACCCGCTGCTTCAATAAAAATAAAATGCTTACTAAATTCTTTAAAATTTTGCTCCAAATCAGGGCAAAAAACATAGATGTCTTCCTTAGTTGTTTTTGCCAATTGTGTTAAAATTTCAGCATTAAAGGGCATGTTTTTATGTTTAACATAAACGTTGGCAACCTTTTCGTCATAGAAAACAAGTTTAAAATCACTCAAATACACTATAATCGTCGATTTGTTCATAATTTTTTTTTAAATAAAGAAGTCAAATTATACTTTTGCGCCATGATTCAACACCCTGATTCCGCGCTTAAAATTGCCGAATATTTATTACAAATCAAAGCCATTAAATTACAACCAACAAAACCGTTTACATGGGCAAGCGGATGGAAATCTCCAATTTATTGTGATAATCGTTTAACACTATCATATCCTTTAATAAGAACCTATATACGCCAACAATTTTGCGAGGCTATCATTGAAAACTTTGGTAAACCCGATGTAATTGCGGGTGTAGCTACAGGGGGAATTGCACAAGGGGCTTTAGTAGCACAAGATTTAGGTTTGCCTTTTGTATATGTGCGTAGTGATGCAAAAAAACATGGTTTAACTAATCAAATTGAGGGACATATAGAAACCGGACAAAGCGTAGTAGTTATTGAAGATTTAATTAGTAGTGGAGGTAGCAGCCTTAAAGCTGTTGATGCTTTACGTGAAGCCGGTTGCCAGGTAAAAGGCTTAGCCTCTATTTTTACGTACGATTTTAAAGTAGCCGAAACGGCATTTAAAAAATCTAAATGTACAACGGTTTCTTTATGCAATTACCATGCTCTTATAGAGCAAGCACTGAAAGAAAATTATATTGAAGAAGCAGATGTTGTTTCTTTAAAAAAATGGCGCGAAGATCCTGAAAACTGGACTGGCAATTAAAATGCTTCATTTTAAATACTACACCCAAAAAGAAATTAAACATTTAACGCGTAGCCGTTATGGTGAATGTAAAATTGGCGATAAAATTGCGTGTATAAAAAACGCAGACGAGGTAGAAACTTTTTTAAAACAATCGCCAGCTAGGTTTGTATTATTTGGCATCCCTGAAGATATTGGGGTGCGTGCTAACTATGGTCGTCCTGGGGCTAACACAGCTTGGAAACCTGCTGTTGAAAATATTTTAAATTTACAAGACAACTCCTTTTTTAGTGCTGAAAGCCTTATAGTGCTTGGTGAGGTTAATGTGGATGATTTGATGGAGCAAGCGGCCAACACTTCTACTAAGAATAAATTTGATATTGAGCGCCTACGTAAACTGGTTGAATTTATTGATGCCCGCGTAGTTGAAGTTGTAGAGATGATTATTGCTGCCAATAAAATTCCAATTGTTATTGGTGGCGGTCATAACAACTCATATCCCATAATTAAAGCTGTAAACGAAGCTTTGCGTCGCGAGAAAAAAACATGCACAAAAGGTATAAATGCAATTAATTGCGATGCTCATACCGATTTTAGAGCTTTGGAAGGCAGGCATAGTGGAAATAGCTTTAGTTATGCTTTTGAAGAGGGGATTTTAAATAAATATGTTGTTTTAGCCTTGCATGAGCAATATAATGCAGCTAACACATTACAAAAATTTAAAGATAACCCTGAGTTTTTATTATACAAAACCTACGAAGATATTTTTATACGCGAAAAAGAAACGTTTATGCAAAGCATAGATGCCTGTATAGATTTTTGTAAAGAATGTTATTGTGGGGTTGAACTTGATTTAGATGCTATTACCAATGTACCTAGTAGTGCTCGTACTTCTTGTGGCATTTCGCCTTTGCAGGCTAGGCAATATATTTACCGTTGCGCTCAAAAACTAAACCCTGCTTATTTACATATTGCCGAGGGTGCACCGGTGCTTTCGCACATAAAAGCCGATTATAAAACAGGTAAGTTAATATCTTATTTAGTTAGCGATTTTATTAAAGGGGTTGCCGAGAAATAAACTCTATTATACAAGCACTTAATTACTATTTTTGCTTACTATATTGTAAAATGAAATCGTATTTAAAAGAAATAGGAGTAATTCTATTAGGTGCATTTGTGTTGTGTATTCCTGTTTTTTACAATGGTTTTCCAATCCTTTGTTACGATTCGGGAACATATATAAAAAGTGGCTTTACTGGTGTTGTGCCAATAGACCGCCCGTTAGGTTATGGTCTTTTTGTAAGGCACTCTAGTATGTCCTTTTCATTATGGTTTACAATCTATGCACAATGTATTATATTATCAGGTACGTTATATCTTCTTTTAAAAAACAGTATCATTAAAAAAGATAAATTTAATTTTAGTTACATAGTTATACTAGTTGGTTTAACTTCTTTTTCAAGTATTGGTTGGTGTGCTGGGCAAATAATGGCAGACATATTTGCACCAATATTTATTGTTTCATTTATATGTTTTTTAGTTATTGATAAACTAAACATTAGTAATCTTGTTTTTTTAATTTTGGTTTTTGTACTTAGTTGTATAACTCATTATACACATTTATTAATGGCTCTTATAGCTTCTATTGTCCTTTTTGTTTCTTTACTACTTGTTAAAAAAATAACGGGCAGATTTTTTCTCCCTTTCAAAAGAATTTTACTTGTGTCAACCCTTTCAATTATTTCTTTAATTACTTGTTTAACAATTAATTACTTACATGAAGGAGGTAGGGAATTTAGACTGAGTAGAGGGGGGCATGTTTTTATAATAGCGCATTTAGTTCAGACAGGTACATTGGAAGAGTTTTTAAAAGAAAATTGTGATAAACCCGAATTTAAGGATTGTAAAACTTGTCTTTATAAAGATTCGCTTGAATATAGCTTAGAGGAGTATTTGTGGAGTGAAAGAGGCACCTTGGACAAAACAGGTGGGTGGTACAGAACGGAACGGGAGCATAATTTTATTATATCAAAAATGTTTTCTGATTTTAATTTCGTAATTAAAAATATTTATGAGTCATTTCGATTTGGTGTAACAGAACTTTTTTCAACTAAAGTTGGCGATGGTATAAATCCTTTAAACCGTAATACTCCTCCAGGGGAGCAAATAAATAAATATTTCCCTGATGAATTAAATGCATTTTTAGTATCAAAGCAAAATATGGAGCCTTATTTAAATAAAAAACTAGATACAGTAAATGATTACAATTCTGTTCTTTTAATAATTTCTGCCTGTATTATTTTATATTACTTTTTATATAAAAAAAACAAGAACAAAGAATATTTTTTGGGCTTATTAATTGTTTGTTTTGTAGTGTTAAATGCCTTCGCAACAGCCGGTTTAAATGCTCCTTGCCCTAGGTTTCAATCAAGAGTTTCGTGGCTTATTTTATTGTTTGTTGCGGTTATTATTCTAAACAATAAGACGAATATTTTAAAAAGGTATAAAAAGTTAATTTCTAACATATAAATCTAATAAAAGTGAAAATAATTTGCATAGGTCGTAACTACGCCGAACACGCCAAAGAAATGAAATCAGAAGTTCCAACTGAACCTGTTTTCTTTTTAAAACCCGAAACAGCTTTATTAAAGGAAAAAGACTTCTATTATCCGGAGTTTACAAAAGATTTACACCATGAAGTGGAAATTGTTTTAAAAATTTCTAAAAACGGAAAGCATATTGCAGAAGAATTTGCTTCACAATATTATAATGAAATTGGCATTGGCATTGATTTTACTGCACGCGATTTACAAATGAAATGTAAAGAAAAAGGCTTGCCTTGGGAAAAAGCTAAGGCTTTTGATAATGCAGCACCTATTGGGGATTTTGTGCCAAAAGAAAACTTCGCATCTTTAAAAAATATTTCTTTTCAGCTTAATATTAATGGAAATCAGCGTCAAATTGGAAATACGAAAGACTTAATTTTTTCGTTCGAAAAAATTATCAGCTATGTATCTCAATTTATTACCCTTAAAACAGGGGATTTAATTTTTACAGGCACTCCTGAAGGTGTTTCTGCTGTTAACATTGGTGATGTGCTAGAGGCTTCTATTGAAAATAAAAAAATGCTTCACTTAAATATAAAATGAAAAACTTAAAATCAAAAAACACATATTATAAATGGATGCTATTTGCATTTATTTTTAATAACTCATTATTTGCACAGCAACCAAAGCTTGTAGTTGGTATAGTAGTAGACCAAATGCGTTACGATTATCTTTATCGCTTTTCTAACAACTACAGTCAAGGTGGCTTTAAAAGGTTGTTGAAAGAAGGCTTCCTTTGCAGAAATGCCCAATATAATTATGTGCCAACTTATACTGGCCCGGGACACGCGTCAATCTACACAGGTACAACACCTGCTATACATGGCATTGCTGCTAACGAATGGTTTGATAAAAAAACAAAAAAAGAAATTTATTGCACACAAGATAAAAATGTAAGCCCTGTTGGTAGTAGTAGTGATGCAGGTTTAATGTCCCCCCGAAATTTAGAGGCAACAACTGTTGGTGATGAGATTAAAGTAGCTAGCAACAACAAAGCAAAAGTGGTTGGTGTATCTTTAAAAGATAGAAGTTCTATACTGCCCGCAGGACATGCAGCTGATGGAGCCTATTGGTTTGATGGCTCTACCGGAAATTTTATTACATCAACTTTTTATAGGAATGATTTACCAAAATGGTTACTTGATTTTAACGCTAAAAACCTAGCCAGAAAATATTTGGAAAAGGGATGGAACACATTATTTTTAATTGAAAATTATACTGCAAGTTTGCCTGACGATAATGCATTCGAAAAATCGCCGAATAAAAAAGATAAACCTGTTTTTCCATACGAATACACAAAGCAATTAGAGAAAAATAATTTTGATATTATACGTTCTACACCATTTGGAAACTCCCTAACAAAAGAATTGGCGATTGCCTCTATAGAAGGTGAAGGTTTGGGGATGGATGCCCTTTGTGACATGCTTTGTGTTAGTTTCTCATCAACAGATTATGTAGGGCATTCATTCGGACCAAAATCAGTAGAGTTAGAAGACACCTATATACGTTTAGATAAAGATTTGGAAGAGTTATTTATTTATCTCGACACTAAAATTGGTAAAGGAAATTATACTTTGTTTTTAACTGCCGACCATGGAGCGGCAGAAAATTCAGCATATCTGCAAACCGAAAAAATAAATGCGGGTTATGTAAGTGGAAAAGAACTTGAAAAAAAACTAAAGCAAGAGTTGTATAAAGAATATAATGATTCATTAGTTATGAAGTACGTTAATCAACAGGTTTATTTAAATGATTCAGTACTTCTCGCGAAAAAGTTAGATAAATTTTCAGTTGAAAAATTTAGCGTGCGCTATCTTTTAAGCATTAATGAAGTTAGCGATGCTTTGTGTGGTGAGCAATTAATTCTTCAAACAGAAAACGACATGCTATTTAAATCACTTGTGCAAAGAGGGTTTAATAGTAAGTGTAGCGGTGATGTAATGGTTATGTACAAGCCTGGTTTTATGGATTATGATAAAACTGGTACCACACATGGTACATCTTTTAGTTATGATACACATGTGCCATTGTTGTTTTATGGTGCTGGAATTAATAAAGGAAGTTCCTTAAGGCCAATTTATATTACTGATATAGCCTCAACTATTTGTCAACTATTAAATATACCATATACCAACGGAAACATTGGTAACCCAATTTTTGAAGTCATAAAATAAATGAGCAGTAATGCAATACATATTAAAAAAGAGTATAAGCCTGAAGAGTTAAAAAAAGGTGTTTATTTGGTACTGCTTAACGCAAACCATGTTCCACCTCATATTGGCTTGCTAATTGACAATGTGTATCATTCATTGACCATAAAAGGGCAGGAGTTGAACATTAATGGAAATGTATTATTGAAAAACATTTCCTTACGAAAAATTGCTACTGTATTTATTAAATTAAAAAAACACCCCGTTTTCAGTAACCAGTTTTTAAACGAAACATTTGTAGAGCAGGTAAAATTATTTGATAAAGTTAATGACCATACAAATACCTGTATGTCGCCAATTCGCTTGTTTTTTGAAGAATTTTATGCTATTCCTAAAAAAGACATAAAACTAATTTTCGATTTACTTTCTGACTTAAAGATGAATGATTTTATCGATGCTACTTATGGTGCAAATTTAGGTGAATTGAAAGAAAATATTTTTTACCTTCATACATACAACGAAGCTGATTTAAAGAAACAGATTAAAAGTGAATTGCAAAAAATAAAGCATTGAAATTAAGCGGAGAACATATTTATTTACGTGCCCTTGAACCCAATGATTTGGAGGTGCTTTATAAATGGGAAAATAATCCTGCCATTTGGAAAGTGAGTAACACGTTTGCTCCGTTTTCTAAATTTGTACTAGAGCAGTATTTGGTAAATGCCCACGAAGATATTTTTATCACCAAACAAATACGTTTAATGGTGTGTTTAGCTAATAATGAACCTATAGGTACTATTGAGTTGTTTGATTTTGATGTGCATCACAGCCGTGTTGGCATTGGTATAATGATTGACAAAAATGCAGAAAACAAGGGCCATGCAAGTATAGCTCTCGATTTGCTTTGCGATTATTGTTTCGAATCTTTATTGGTTAAACAAATTTATTGTAACATATCGGCGAGTAATGAAAAGAGTTTGCATCTATTTAAAAAAATAGGCTTTACCGAAGTTGGATTAAAAAAACAATGGAACAAAATTGCTCAAAACACATTTGAGGATGAATGGATTTTACAGCTTATAAAATA
This sequence comes from Bacteroidota bacterium, assembly GCA_013288015.1. Lineage (GTDB taxonomy): Bacteria > Bacteroidota > Bacteroidia > B-17B0 > Aurantibacillaceae > PALSA-968. The sequence continues at coordinate 16,523 of JABDCR010000019.1, forward strand.
ATTTTACCATGACAAAGACGCTGATAAAAAATGCTACAATAGTAAATGAAGATGAAATTTTTGTTTCAGATATTTTAATTGAAAATGGCATTATAAAACAAGTAGATAGAGAGATTGATGCAGATGAAGGTGCTGAAATTATTGATGCTACAGGTTTACATTTACTCCCCGGGTTGATAGATGACCAGGTTCATTTTCGTGAGCCGGGTTTAACCCATAAAGGGGAAATTTATACCGAAGCAAAAGCTGCAGTAGCAGGTGGTGTTACATCCTACATGGAAATGCCCAATACAAATCCGCAAGCGGTTACGTATGATGAGTTAGAGAAGAAATATAAACGTGCATCCGAAGTGTCCTTGGCTAATTATTCATTCTTTATGGGCGCAACAAATGATAATATAGCTGAGCTTGAAAAAGTCGATTATAAAAAAGTTTGTGGGGTGAAAATATTTATGGGTTCATCTACTGGTAACATGTTGGTAGATAAAAAAGAAACTCTTGAAAAAATATTTTCTTCGGTTAAAACATTAATAGCTACGCATTGCGAAGATGATGAACTAATAAAGCAAAATCAAAAACGTATAATCGAAGAATACGGAGAAGACTTACCAGCATATTTTCATCCGGTAATTAGAAGTGAGGAAGCATGTTATGCATCATCTTCTATGGCGGTTGAATTGGCTAAAAAATACAATACCAGGCTACATATTTTACATATATCTACGGCTAAAGAACTTTCCTTATTTGAAAATAAAACACCCCTAAAACAAAAACGTATTACGGCCGAGGCTTGTATACATCATCTTTGGTTTTGCGATGATGATTATAAAACAAAGGGCAATTTTATTAAATGGAATCCGGCGGTAAAAACTATCTACGACAGAGATAAAATTTTTGAAGCAGTTTTAAACGGAACAATTGATGTTATTGCTACTGATCATGCCCCACACACATTAGAGGAAAAGCAACAGCCTTATTTAAAAGCCCCATCGGGTGGCCCATTAGTGCAACATAGTTTGCAGGCTTTATTAGATTTTTATCACAATAAAAAAATTACACTTCAACAAATTGCTCGCAAGGCTAGTCATAACGTTGCCGATATTTTTGATATTAATAAACGTGGTTATGTGCGTGAAGGATATTATGCTGATTTGGTTTTGGTAGATTTAAACAAACCGGAAACAGTAAGTAAGAAAAACATCTTGTACAAATGTGCCTGGAGCCCGTTTGAAGGACATACGTTTAAATCATCTATTATAACCACTTTTGTAAATGGTAATAAAGTATTTGATAAAGGAGCTTTTAACGAAAACATAAAGGGTGAACGACTTTTATTTAACCGATAGTTATTCTTATTTGAAGGGTAGGGGGGCTTATTAATAATCAATTATATACAAAATACTGCGTGCATTTTTCCGTAAATAAAATTATCTTCGCATAGGTACATAATTGCATTATTATTGAAAACATTAGCCGCTAAAATAAAGACCAAAATAATTGCCCCCGATTTTGATTTTAAACAAAGCTCGAAATTACGTGCATGTGTAGAAATATCAACTACAGATATCGTTACGGCTTTATTTTCTGCGCAAAACGAATTGGTTTATTTGCAGCATTACACCTTTAAATCAAGTGAAAAAATAAACGAAGTTTTTGAACATTTGATTCATACTGAAGTGTTTTTCTCGCAGGTTTATTTAAATGTATATATCAGCATTTTAAACCCATTATATACTATTGTCCCTGCTTCCTTGTATCAATCTGATAATAACGACAGGTGGCTTAAATTTAATCATACTGTTACAGATGATGTGATTATTTTACATGATGATGTATATAGTACAGATAGCAAATGCGTTTATGCCGTTAACCAAAAATTAAAGATACTAATTGACCAAACTTTTCCTAATAACCACATTAAACATAAAACCACTTGTATAACCGAAAGTCTTGCAGGCTTTGTTTCTAAAAAACATAAAAGCTGTTTGGTTCATGTGGGCACTGATAGTTTTGATATTGCTTTATATAATAAAAAAATGTTGTTTTTCAACACATTTGAATATCAAAGTACCGAAGATTTTTTATACTTCATCTTAGCTTCGTTGGAGCAAAATAAATTATCGGTAGAAGAAACCGAAATTACTCTTGCCGGAGAAATTGAAGCTAATTCTGCCTTATACGACACCTTAAAAGAATATTTCCCTAAATTAAAATTTGCAGTAAATAATAAAACCATTGTGCTTAAAAATGATTTCGAAAAAATTCCAAATCATTTTTACTACTCACTTTTTAATTTATACCTATGCGCATTATAAGCGGTACTTTAGGAGGGAGGGTGTTACATCCGCCAAAAGGCTTACCCGTTAGACCCACTACCGATTTCGCTAAAACAGCCCTATTTAATATTTTAGCTAGTAGATTAGATTTAGAGGAATCTAGTGTGCTTGATTTATGCTGTGGCACAGGTAGCATTAGCTTTGAGTGTGCATCGCGTGGAGCTAAAAAAATAACAGCTGTAGATGCTCATTTTAACTGTGCCAAGTTTGTAAACGATACGGCAAAAACTATGGGCATGTCTAATTTACAAGCTTTTAAAGCCGATATTTTTAAGTTTATTGAAAAAGAAACCTATGTTTATGATTTAATATTTGTTGATCCCCCTTATGAAGCTGCTTGGATTTCACAAATAAGTGATGCCATTTTTCAACACAAAATCTTATCTTTAAATGGTATTTTAATTGTAGAACATGGCAGTAAAACCGATTTTTCATCAAATAAGGGTTTTGTAGAGAAAAGAAAATACGGTAATGTAAACTTTAGTATTTTTAAACATCATGAGTAACAATAATCAAAAACGCATAGCTGTATTTCCGGGTTCGTTCGACCCATTTACCATTGGTCACGAAGCCTTAGTTCGTCGTACCATTGGCTTATTCGATGAAATCATCATAGCCCTTGGCACAAATAGCAATAAGCATTATATGTTTTCCATTGAGCAGCGTATGAAGTGGATACAAGATGTTTTTGCAGATATGCCTAACGTATCAGTTAAAAGCTTTAGCGGCTTAACTATTGATTTTTGTAAGCAAAATAATGCTCCCTATATTATTCGTGGTGTGCGCACCAGTACTGATTTTGAATTCGAAAAAGCCATTGCTCAAATGAATCGTGCGCTTTCAAATATTGAAACTATTTTTATAATGCCTTTACCTGAGCACTCGGCCATAAACTCAACTATTATAAGAGACATTATTAGAAATAATGGTGATGCCTCGATGTTTCTTCCTAAGGGAATTACTTTTAACAAGTAATTATTTAGGTTGCTCTACAAGTGTAGCTGGGGCTGGCTCAGTACTTGCTGGTGCAAGTGTTTCGGTGGTAGAAATAACTTCTTTTGGCTCTTCATTTCCTTTTTTGCAACGAATTTTGTAGGTTAAAAACACCTCGTGCGAGCCTGAACTATACGTGCTTATTGAAGATAAACTATAATCGTAAGAGTAACCAAATACAAAATTATATTTCATAACACCTACAGATGCTACCGCAACTTCACTTGGACTTTGTGAGCTAGACCCCCTGAAGGAAACCCCAAGCCAAATTAATTTGTTATAAGTTGCTTTAAAATTTATATCGATTTGTATAGGTGCTCCACCTTCTATGGCTTTAACTAATATAGACGGAGTTAATACAAACTTTTCTTTCACAGCAAAATCATAACCTCCATAAAGCACATAGTTACGTTTTAATCTTTCAGTAAATAAGGCATCACCAAGTCGTACTTTGTTTTCAAGTAATTGTGGTACAGAAAGACTTACAAAATACTTTTTACCCCATAAATAAACACCTGCATTCGCATCAGCAATCATGGTTTTACCACTTATGCGGTTAAACGTGTTGTCATTCTGATTGTCTAAAGTCAATTTATCTTTTTGTAAAGATTGCTGTATAAGCATAGGTGCTATACCAAACGATAATTTAGTACTCTCATTTAATTTTATGCGATACGAATAAGCAAGTTGCATGGATGTGTTTGAGATTGGACCTGTTGTTACATTAGTAACGGTAAGCCCTAAACCTACGTTTTTGGTAAGCGCACCATTTATGCTTCCTATTTGCATAGTTGGTGCATTATTAAAACCTACCCATTGCATGCGAGCAGAAAGGGTAACTGGCGCATAATCTTTTGTCCCTGCTATGGCCGGATTCAACAAAAAATCGTTATAAAGATATTGGCTAAACTCTGGTAATTGCTGAGCAACTGCACCAAGTGTAAAAAGGCTAAGTGTGAAAAATAAAATACGTTTCATCTGTAATAATTTAAAAATTTAATTTATCTAATAATGGTAACAGTACCGGTATATTTATTTGAATTATTATTTAAGTCAATAATATAATAATAGGCCCCGGCAGGCACAGGTTCTCCATTATATTTACCATCCCAAGGTGTTTCGTACCCGGTAGATTTAAATACTAAAGACCCCCACTGATTAAATATTTCTACTTTACAACTTGTATACTCGCTTAAACTACGAATTACCCAAACGTCATTTACCCCATCTCCATCAGGTGTAAAGGCGCTTGGTATATTTAAACAATCTAAATCTTTACTAAAGCCTTCAACCACACCTGTTGCAGTTACCTGTCTGCCAAACTTATCGGTAATAGTTAAATCATAATTCCCGGGAGCGAGATTATTAATTGTTGTTGTTGTATCTCCATTACTCCATAAATATTTTACCGGATTACGACCACCTGTTTCACTGGCACTTAAAGCACCATTTTTTGCCATTGGGCAGGTAGGTGTTGTAGTAAAGCTCACCAATATTAAACAACTTGAATCAGTTAAAGCCTTAACAGAATCAACTCCCATTCCGGTTCTGCCAAATTTATCTGTCACAGTAACACTATATACTCCGGGTGCTAAATTATTTATACTGCTTGTAGTATCTCCATTACTCCATAAATATTTTAAAGGAGTTTTACCGTTGGTAACATTAGCAGTTAATGAGCCTTCGTTTATCATTGGACAAGTATTTTGTGATGTAAAATTTACCAACACCAAACAGCTAGAATCATTTATCAATTTTACCGAATCTACTGCATGAACAACTCTACCAAACCTATCTGTAATAGTAACGCTATAGGTACCGGGAGCAAGATTGCTAATAGTACTTGTAGTTTGTCCATTACTCCATAAATAACTAATAGGGTATCTGGCACCTGTAACATTAGCCGTTAAAGAACCCTCGTTAACTATCGGACAAGTGCCTTGCTCAATAAAACTAACAGTTGGAGTTATCATTAAACTATCACGCCAGTTAACACGAGCAATAGTAATGTTGTTTCCACCGGCGGCAGTTGCATCAATTTCTAATAACGGAATTTTACTTCCTACACCAAACCACTTATACTCATAAGCAATGGCACGTGGAATGGCAAATCCGGCATGTATCGTATCAAGATAAATAGTATCTGTAATAGTAAGCGTAGATTTTATGCGTAATGTATTAAATGTGCCATATGGGGTTATTAAGGTACCCCAACCATCTACTTGGTTTACCCTTTTTTGTCTTTTTCCATAATAAAATTGATTGGGTAAATTAAGACTAAAAGCAGCGTTTGAAGAATCCTTATTCAAATAATGCATAGGAAAAGCATATACTCTGTCTTGAGCAGAATAAAATTCCGGTATAGCTGTAGTTGCTTCAGTTAAACCTGCGCCTACCATATTATAGGATGTGGCCGAATTTTTAAAAAAATCGTATGCGTTTGTTGGAGGTGCTCCTCCTCCAATTAAAGACCAAGGAAGCGCATCGGGTGTATAATTGCGAGTTCCGTAAGAACTATTAAGAAAATAAGGATAAGGAGTAGAAATAGATGAAACAAAACTAACATGGCGTTGTGAGTCGGGAATAAGCATGCTATAATCCCAAAGGTAGTTTGCACCCGTTGCCGTAGGCTGAAAATTTGTTAACGAAGTTTTTACACTTATTAAAATATTATCGTTCAAAACGGGCATATCTGCACTGGTAATGGTAATTTGTGCCGATATACGATGCAAACCAAAAAAAAACACAGACGCAAGGAGTAATTTTTTTACTTTCATTAGTTTTATTTAGATAGGCTAAAATACTAATTACAAAGTAATTGTCATCTTTATTTTTAAGCCTAAAACACTTTACAAGCTCAAATTTGTTGTTTTTACGTATTTTTTAATGCAAATCCCGCTCTGTGCAGGCAACATAGGTTAATTCACCTATTTTTTTGTGAAAATTTAAAAAATATTTGTGTAACCAAATGGTTTCATTTATATTTGTAACCAAATAGTTACTTAATGGAAATTAGAAGAGATGTTTTTCAGGCCATAGCCGACCCAAACCGCAGGGCAATTATAAGTCTGTTAGCACAAAATAAACTTACCCTAAATGGGGTGGCAGAACAATTTGATATAAGCAGGCCGGCAATTTCAAAACACATAAAAATTCTTACCGAATGCGGTTTAATAACCATTAATAAGCAAGGCAGAGAACGATATTGTGAAGCAAAATTTGAAAAACTAAGCGAGGTATCCGAGTGGGCTGAACAGTACCAAAAATTCTGGACAACTAAATTAGATGCTTTAGAAAATTATTTAAAAGAATTACAAGAAAAACCAACCCTTAAAACAAATAAACATGGAAAAAGAAAAAACAAATGATTTTGTTATTACGCGTGTTTTTAATGCTCCACGCAAATTAATATTTGATGCATTTACCCAACCTAAACATTTAGCACATTGGTGGGGGCCAAAGGGCATGGCACTTGAAGTTATAAATTTAGACTTACGGTCGGGTGGCATTTTTCATTACGGAATGAAATCACCCGAAGGACATGAAATGTTTGGCATTTTTAAATACATAGAAATTGTATCGCCCGAAAAAATAGTGTTTATTAATGCTTTTGCCGATAAAGAAGGAAATACAATAAGAGCCCCATTTAATCCGCTATGGCCTTTGGAGGTTTATAATACTTGGACATTAACCGAAGAAAATGGCAAAACAACTTTAACTCTTAAAGGCGGACCACAGAATGCCAGCGATGAAGAGCAAAAAATGTTTGAAGCAGGAATGCCATCTATGCAACAAGGTTTTGGTGGAACTTTCGATCAGTTAGAAGCTTATTTAAAAACACTTTAATATAAATGATATGAGTCACAAACCATTTACAATAGAAAGAACCTTTAATGCACCTATAGCATTAGTATGGAAAGCCCTTACCAATAAAGAGGATATGAAGCAATGGTATTTTGACCTTAAAGAGTTTAAACCCGAAAAAGGCTTTAAATTTCAATTTGTAGGAACCGGAAAAGACGGCACTAAGCATTATGTTCATTTGTGCGAAATAAAGGAGATAATTAAAGAAAAAAAAATATCGTACAGTTGGTGTTACGAAGGGTTTGAAGGATACTCAGAAGTGACTTTTGAGTTGTTTGAAGTAGGGAATAAAACAACCTTAAAGCTTACTCATACAGGCATTGAAACATTTCCTGCGCTTCCTGATTTTGCACCTCAAAACTTTGAAGAAGGGTGGACATATATTATCAGTATAAGTTTAGATAAGTTTTTACACAACAAGTAAAAAATAAAAAGGCTTTCAGGAAATCTTGAAAGCCTTTTTATTTGAAAAACTGCAAATCAGAAATATTTGTTAAAAAATCAGCATCTTTACCGAATGAAGAAATGGGTGCTGTTACTGTTTATCTCTCAAATTGCTTTGTCGCAAAAAACTTACTTTCAACAACAGGTAGATTATATTATTAATGTTAAGTTAAACGATGTAAAACACACATTAAGTGCTAACGAAAGCATTATTTATACTAATAACTCACCCGACACATTAAAATTTATTTATTTCCATTTATGGCCCAATGCCTATAAAGACAATAATACAGCGCTGGCAAAACAATTTCTGAAACAGGGTAGCCGTAGTTTTTATTTTACCAAAGAGCAGGATAGGGGTTATATAGATAGTCTTGATTTTAAAACAGATAACCAATCGTTAAAAATAGAGTACGATAAAAATAACCCCGATATATGTAAAGTGTTTTTAAAACAAGCACTTGCTCCAGGAGAAAAAACAACCATTACAACACCCTTTAAAGTAAAAATTCCTTCGGCTACTATTTCGCGTTTAGGGCACGATAATCAGGCTTACTACATAACTCAGTGGTATCCTAAACCTGCTGTTTATGATGCAAGCGGATGGAACCAAATGCCTTATTTAGACCAAGGAGAGTTTTACGCTGAATTTGGAAGTTTTGATGTAAGCATTACACTACCTAAAAACTATGTGCTAGCTGCAACAGGTGATAGATATGATAATGAAGAAGAGGAAAAGTTTTTGCAGCAAAAAATTATAGCTACCGAACAGAAAATTAAAATGCTTGATTCTGCTTTATTTAAAAGAGATCTGTCATTTCCACTTTCTGATACGGCATTAAAAACGGTGCGTTTTAAACAAAGTAATGTACACGATTTTGCCTGGTTTGCCGATAAACGTTACAATGTATTACGCGGCGAATTAGTTTTACCTCATACTAAAACCAGTGTAAGTACATGGGCATTTTTTACCGATACGGATATTGATTTATGGAGAAATGCTATTGAATATATAAGCGATGCTACTTATTATTATTCGCTTTGGAATGGCGATTACGCTTATAACAATGTAACTGCTGTTGATGGCACCATTGCTGCCGGTGGTGGCATGGAGTATCCAAACATAACTATCATAGGAGAAACTTCTACTGCTTTTGAACTGGATATGCTAATTACCCATGAGGTTGGACATAATTGGTTTTATGGGATGCTGGGTAGCAACGAACGAAAAAATGCTTGGATGGATGAGGGCATAAACTCCTTTAACGAACTACGTTATGTAAGAACAAAATATCCTAATGCTACACTGGCAACTATTTTAGGGCGCGATAGTACATTTGGATTATTACATGTAAATAAATACAAACAGGCACACTCTTATTATTGGCTTTATGCTATGAGTGCAAAACAGGGCGAAGATCAAGCAGATGCCTTACCTGCCGAAGCGTTTTCAGAAATGAATTACGGTGCTATTGTCTATAGTAAAACGGCTATACTTTTTAATTATTTAATGGATTACATGGGCGAAAATGATTTTGATATAGCCATGCAGTTTTATTTTAACCAATGTAAGTTTAAGCATCCTAAACCAGCCGACTTACGCAAAACTCTTGAATATTTTAGCGAGAAAAATCTGAGCTGGTTTTTCGATGATTTAATTTCTACCACCAAAAAAATAGATTATAAAGTTACATCCGTGCATAAAGAACCGGACGGTTCTTATTCGGTTAACGTAAAAAATGTGGGAAGTGTTTTAGGTCCGGTTTCTTTATATGGCTTAAATAAAAAAGATTTGGTTGGCATGGTTTGGTACGATGGTTTTGAGGGTACAAAAACATTTTTATTTCCACCATCAGATGTTACTTCGTTCAGAATAGATTATAATGAGGCAATGCCCGACATTAATAGAAAAAACAACACGATAAAAACAAACGGGTTATTAAAAAAAAGAGAGCCATTAAAGCCTGAATTTATTGCTGCTTTAGATAACCCTTATAAAACACAATTGTTTTATTCGCCCATTATGGGTTACAATTTATACAATGGCTATATGCTTGGTTTAGCTTATTATAACCATGTTTTATTCGAGAAAAAAGTTGAAACAGAGCTAGCTCCTATGTATGCTTTTGGTAATAAAAATGTTACCGGTATGGCCAATGTAAAACTTAATATACATCCTAAAGGCATTTTTAGTACCATAAATATTGGTGTAAAAACACAGCGTTTTGCTTATGAACAAAATGTGTTTACTAATAACTACAACAAACTGGCTCCATACATAAATTTAGATTTTAAAAAGAAGTACGCCACCTCTCTTTTCCAACACAGACTTACTTATCGCTATGTTTATATTCAAAAGCAAATTACCGGATATGATGCAGATGCACTTAACGGAGGATATAATGCCATGCAACAAAATTTCAGTTATGGAGTACACGATTTAATGTATCAGTTTGCCAGTAGTAATGCCTTGTATCCTACATTCATAAAAGTAAATGGGCAAGCCAATGCCGATATGCAGAAAGTTTCGGTTACCCTTCTTCAAAAAATATTTGTTAATAAAACCAAGTATTTTGAGATACGTGCGTTTGCAGGAATAATGAATTTACAAAATCAAAGTACACCTATTAGCTACTTCTTTAAATTAAGTGGCACAAAGGGCGATAATGATTATATGTACGATAATTTATATTTTGGAAGAGCCGAGCAAGGAGGCCTTGCTGCTGCTCAGTTTATTGAAAACGATGGAGCGTTTAAAGTGTACACGTATTTAGGGCAAACAAATAACTGGTTAGCTACGCTTAATATAAAAAGCCCTAAAATATTTAAACTGCCATTATTGCTTTATGCTGATATTGGAGTATGTGCTACTGACAAGCTATCTCCTCCTAATCAAAGTTTTTTTTATGATGCGGGCATTGATATTGTTATATACCGTGATGTTTTTGAAATTTTTGTTCCTCTTGGAATAAGTAAAAACATACAAGATCTAAACAATCTTATAGGAACTAAGAATGGTATTTTTCAGCAAATAAGGTTTGTACTTAACTTAAATAAAGTCAATCCGTTTGGTTTAATAAAACAGGTAGTAAGTTTTTAGAAACAGCAAATAATTTACTGTTTTACAAATGCATAGCAGCTTTTTTTGCTAACAGCATTTCCTCAGTTTCTACATGGGCTTCATCTGGCACACAGCAATCAACCGGGCAAACGGCGGCACATTGTGGCTCATCATGAAAGCCTTTACACTCGGTACATTTATCAGCAACAATATAATAAACATCCATGCTATTAGGCGTTTGTGGGGCACTAGCATCTGCTTCAACACCCGTGCTAAGTCCTTTAAACATACCAGTAACCGTACTTCCATCGGCAAAGCGCCACTCGGCACCACCTTCATATATAGCATTATTTGGACATTCGGGTTCACAAGCCCCGCAGTTTATACATTCGTCAGTTATTTTAATAGACATTTTAGTTTAGTTTTGCTGAATTAAAATCGATGCAAATATACACATCATTTGCTTAATTATTGATTTACATAAAAAATGGAAAAAAGGGTGCAGGCATTTTTAAAACTAAGAGATTTTCTATCAGATTTTTTAGGTGAAAGAAAAAATAACACGTACACAGCCAAGTATGAGCATTTAGATGAATTAATTAAAGAAACCTACTCTTACAATGGTTGGTTTACTGACGAGTTTGTAAAAAAAGCCCTGCAAGGTATCGTTCAATTGTTAGAGCCAACTAAACTAAAAGAGTTTATAAAGGAAATTAAAGAACCCAAAAAAACCAAAACAGTTGCTGTTATTATGGCAGGTAACATACCGGCAGTTGGTTTTCACGATTTTATGTGCGTGTTACTTTCGGGTAACAAAATCTTAATTAAACCATCAAGCGACGATAAAATACTGATTACTTTTTTAGCAGAATTTTTAATGAAGGTTGAGCCTTCATTTAAAGATTATATACTTTTTACCGATGGCCGATTGATAAATTTTGATGCCGTTATTGCCACAGGCAGCAATAACAGTGCGCTTTATTTCGAAAAATATTTTGGCAAGTATCCGCACATAATTCGTAAAAACAGAACATCGGTTGCTGTACTTGCAGGTAACGAAACTACTGAAGAATTAACCCTTTTAGGAAACGATATTTTCGATTATTTTGGCTTGGGATGTCGAAACGTATCTAAGCTTTATGTACCTAGAGGTTATAATTTTAATGAATTTTACGAAAGCATTTTTTCTTTTTCAGAAATTATTCAGAATAAAAAATATGCCAATAACCATGAGTATAACAGAGCTATCTACCTTTTAAATCAGGAGAAGTTTTTAGATAATAACTTTCTGATTTTAAGAGAGACTAATTCCCTTCATTCGCCCATAGCTGTTTTATTTTATGAGCAGTACGAAAATCTGGATGAAATTTCTCAAAAACTGAAAGGTTTAGAAGCAGAATTGCAGGGTGTAGTTTCTAACACCAAGTTGTCAATAAAAACCATTCCCATAGGAAAATCGCAGGTTCCAACGGTTTTCGATTTTTCAGATAATATAAACACGCTTTACTTTCTGAATAATTTAAATTAAATTAGCTGCATAATTCATTTATGAGCATTAAAAATATTTTTAGCGCAATATTATTTATCTGTTTCTTTCAGACTTTACAAGCTGCCAACGTAACTATCACTACTAGTAAAGATACCGTTTGCACAGGCGCTGATGTAAAATTTAAGGGGAGTGGGGTAGGTACTATAATAAAATACCAATGGGCTGTTGATTCTACTATTGGGGTTACCATAAGTCCTAACGATTCATCTCAAAACGTAACAGTAAACTTTGCAAAACCAGGTACATACACGGTTACACTTTATGTTACACTTAATACATTGGCAAAAGACTCTTCAAAAAAAATAATCACCGTTATACAAAGTGCTACGGCCTTATTTGCTACATCAGTAATGACCACCGGTGTGCCGCAAAGTGTAAGTTTTACAAATGCTTCTACTAATGCACCTAATGGATTTGTTTGGAATTTTGGAGATAATGGCACATCTATACAAACTAACCCAACGCATTCTTTTGCAACGGCTGCGGCTTACACGGTTACTTTAATTGCTTATGGCAATCATGGTTGTAATGATACTACAAGCTCGCCCCTTATCATTTCAGATACAGCAGGCTTAACTATGCCAAATGTTTTTACGCCCAATGGTGATGGTGTTAATGATGTTTTTGCACCCAATGCACATGGTTTAAAGACATTAGATTGCACTATTTATGACCGTTGGGGAGCTAAAGTAATAGACATGGATATCAATTTAGAATATTGGGATGGTTACACTACATCAGGTATGGCTTGTACAGCCGGAACATATTTCTATACTGTAAAAGCAACCGATGTAAACGGTAAATCGTACAATTTAAAAGGGTTTATTCAACTTATCCGATAGACTATTTTACAGGTAGATAAAATACAATTTAACTACCCAAACGAAACCCTTTTTAAGGGCTTAAAAAACATTTCTTTCCAATTAAACACGGCCCAAACACTTGTTTTGGTTGGCAAAAGCGGGAGTGGGAAAACCACTTTACTTAAATGTATTTATGGGTTAGAAGATTTGCAGGGCGGAGAAATTACATTTAATAGCGAACGCGTTTTAGGTCCGGCATACAACTTAATTCCCGGGCACATAAATATGAAACTGGTTAGCACTGGTTATGCTTTGTTAGAGCATCATACAGTGTACGAAAACATTGCCGATATTTTAATTGGCTACCACGATGATTATAAGAAGAAGAAGATAAACGAACTGCTCCGCCTTATTGAAATGACTGCCCTTAGAGATAAAAAAGTAAGTACTTTATCTGATGGACAAAGGCAGCGCGTAGCCTTGGCAAAAGCCATTTGCCTTTTTCCTGAACTTTTGTTGTTAGATGAGCCTTTTAGTAACCTGGATATCATTTTAAAAGAAAAAATATTTACCTATATCCAAAAAAAACTGAAGCAGCATAAGGCTTCTTGTATTATAGTAACCCATCGTTTAGATGAAGTTTTAAGCAGTGCCGATTGTTTGGGCATTATAAAAAATGGCAAGTTAATTCAGTTAGATACTTATAAAAGGATTAAGAAAGCACCTGTTAATGAGTATGTGAAAGGTTTAATTAGTTAGATTAGTAGTAATGAAAAGCAAACCCGATAAAAATATTCTTGATGCAATGAGCAATGACCCTTTAAATTGGAAGGGCCCATTTTATTTTAATAAAAAAGATACCCGTATAATATTGCCTAAACACTGTAAATCTTTCGGTTGGACTTTAAATTTTGCTAATCCATACACTTTTCTGTTTTTAGCTTTTAGTGTTATTATTGTGGCATTGTTGCAATATGTTTTCAATGTAGTATATGCTAAATTAGTGCTTTAGTAAGGCTTCTTAACTTATAATTTTTAATTTTGCACCATGTCTATTTACACACAATTAAAAGGAACAGGTGTTGCCATTGTTACACCTTTTACAAAAACAGGTGCTGTTGATTTTGCCGGCTTAAGCAAATTAATTAACCACCTTATTAAAGGTAAGGTAGAGTACTTAGTTGTGCTTGGTACCACGGGCGAAACAGCTACTTTAAGTCAAGAAGAAAAACAACAAGTAGTTAATCACGTAATAAAAGAAACCAAAAAGCGTGTGCCTTTGGTTTTAGGCATTGGGGGTAATAATACACAAGAAGTTATAGATATTATTAAGCATAGCAATTTATCTGCTTTTGCAGCTATTTTATCGGTATCACCTTATTACAATAAGCCTTCTCAACAAGGCATTTATCAGCATTATAAAGCCATTGCGCAATCAACTACTAAACCCATTATACTTTACAATGTACCGGGTAGAACGGCTTCTAATATTACAGCAGATACAACCTTAAAACTTGCCCACGATTTTAAAAACATTGTGGCCATTAAAGAAGCTTCGGGTAATTTAGAGCAATGCATGAGCATCATAAATAACCGACCAAAAAACTTTTTAGTAATTAGTGGCGATGATAATTTAACCTTGCCATTATTGGCTTGTGGTGCTGATGGTGTTATATCTGTTTTGGCTAATGTTTATCCAAAAGATTTTTCTGAAATGGTACGTTGCGGCTTAAAAGGAGATTTTGCAACAGCTCGTAAACTGCATTACAAAACTTTTGAAATAACCAATCAGCTTTTTGCCGATGGCAACCCCGGTGGCGCTAAAATAGCCTTAGAATTATTGAAGGTTTGTGGTTCTGATGTTCGCTTGCCTTTAGTAAAACCAAATGATGAAGTGCAACAAAAGTTAAAGCAGCTGGTTGCTTCCTATAAATAGGTCTATCTTTTTTTCTTATATTTGGTATAATAACTACTTACCCCATGAATAAAAAAAATATTTTTTTTATAGCTTGCCTTGTAGCTTCAATATTTGCAAAAGCACAAACAGCAGAATATTTAAGTGAAAAAAAAATCACCAAAATACTTGAAAAATCAAAAAAAAGTGGAACTCCGGAATGGGAAATTGAAATCAAAAAGAAATTATTATACGAACAAAAAAATAAACCTGTCATTAATGAAAAAGAAAGTTTGCAATTTCCTCATGTAAACTCTAGTTCATGTACAAATCCAGGTTTTGAAGATGGCACCACAAACGGTTGGACATTTTTTAGCGGGCAAATCTGCACGAGTTCAACTCCTTTGCCTTGTAACACTTGTCCTACAACACCTGGTGCTATTGATTGGGTTTTAGGTGCGGCTGCCAATCAAGGTTCATGTAGCTTACAATCCAGTGGTTTTCAGTCTGTAGCTGGCTCCGATTTTTATGGAGCTTTTCCTACTCTTGCCCCTGGGAGTGGTAATAACTACTCTATGTTGTTAAATAATGCTTGTAGTAATGGGAAAATTGAAAAAGCAGTTTATTCATTTGTCGTAAGTCCATCTTCTAATACATTTAATTATCAATATGCAGTTGTATTACAAAGTGGGGGTCATCCTCCTAATGAACAACCTTATTTTCATGTAGATGCTACAGATGTTACCACAGGAACTGTAATTCCTTGTACAGAGTATGATGCAATTGCGCCATCGTCTGGCAATCTTAATGGTTGGTCAATTTCACCCCAAGATAACTCGGTTTATACATATCCGTGGACCAGTGTTTCTTTCGATTTATCTAGTCCGACTTATGTTGGTCACACTATACAAGTAGAATTTATAGTGAGTGATTGTAACCAATGTGGGCATTTTGGTTACTGTTATATTGATGCAAATTGCAATTCAACTCAAACAACATCATCCGATACTTTATGTTTAGGTGGAAGTACAACGCTATCTGGCCCTCCTGGTTTTTCAAGCTATACTTGGTCAGGCCCGGTTTCGGGTACAGGGCAAAATCTATTTACAGGCACACCAGGTAATTATACATTAACAACTACATCTGCAGGAGGTTGTTCGGCACCAACTTTATATTATAACTTAGTTCAAAGTGCAACTACATCTACAACTACGGTAAACATACAAGTTTCAAAAGACACCATTTGTAGTGGCACTACAACTACTTTAACAGCAAGCGGAGCCAATTCTTATGTATGGAGTAATAATTCAACCTCAAACTCTATAGTTGTGTCGCCAACAGCTAACACAACATATTCTGTTTTAGGCACAGATAATTCAGGATGTGGTGATACAGCAGTATCTAAGGTAATTAATGTTGTACAAACTAATGTTTCAATTTTAGCAACCCATGATTCTATTTGTCCTGGAACAGCAGATATTTTAACAGCAAATGGAGCGAGTACTTATACTTGGAGTAGCAATGCAGGTAGCGTTACCACAAATTCGGTATCTGTTTCTCCATCAATAAATTCTACATATACGGTTAGTGGTATAGATAATAGCACGGGTTGTTTAGGTACTTCAATAAAAACTGTTATTGTAAAAAACTGCACAACAACAGGTGTAAACCAGTTTATAAATTATCCGAATGAAGTAACTGTGTTTCCAAACCCCGCAACAGAAACCCTTTATATTGAATGCATATTAAAAAATGCAACGTTATATATAACTGATATATTAGGTAATAAAGTAAAACAGGCCGGTGTAGAAAACGAACTGACAACTATTGATATAAGTAGTTTAGGTAAGGGCATTTATTTTTTAAATGTAAAAACAGTCAATAATGTTATTACTAAAAAGTTTATTGTGCAGCGATAGATGATAATAATATAGATGCACCTTTCTCAGAAACAACTTTTTTTACAACATGTAGCGCAAACAAGCCCTGCACCTTTAGCTTTAGAAATTATTTCGGCTAAAGGCATTTATTTAAATGATGCAAGTGGTAAACAGTACATCGATTTAATTTCGGGTATATCGGTTAGCAATATTGGACATTGCCACCCAGAAGTAGTGGAAGCGGTAAAAAAACAGACCGAAACCTTTATGCACTTAATGGTTTATGGCGAGTATGTTCATAGTCCGCAAGTGGTATTAGCAAAAGCACTAACAGATTTACTTCCTGCAAATTTAGATTCTGTTTATTTTGTAAACTCGGGTGCCGAAGCCACTGAAGGCGCATTAAAATTAGCCAAACGTTTTACCGGGCGCAGCGAAATTATTTCGTTTAAAAACGCTTATCATGGTAGTACACATGGTGCTTTAAGCGTTATGGGAAGCGAAGAATTTAAAACAAGTTTCCGTCCTTTATTGCCCGATGTAAAAACTATTGAGTTTAATAATGAAAGTGATTTACAACATATAACTCATAAAACAGCCTGTGTAATTATAGAACCTGTGCAAGGTGAAGCCGGTGTTATAACAGCTAATCAATCCTTCCTGAAAAAATTAAGAGAACGCTGCACGGCAACCGAAACACTTTTAATTTTTGACGAAATACAAACAGGTTTTGGACGTACAGGTAGTTTGTTTGCCTTGGAACAGTACCAAGTAACACCCGATATTTTATTGCTGGCAAAAGGAATGGGAGGCGGAATGCCTATTGGTGCTTTTATTTCTTCAAAACAAATAATGGATTCCTTAACCAGTAATCCGGTGCTTGGTCATATTACAACCTTTGGGGGGCATCCGGTTTGTTGTGCAGCGGCATTGGCTAACCTTAATGTTATTGTGAAAAACAAATTGTATTTACGTGCTAAAGAAATTGAAAGCATTATTAAACAAAAAATAAAGCATCCTAAAATAAAAGAAGTACGTGCACATGGCGCAATTGCTGCTATTGATTTTAATGATGAAGCCTTAAATATGCAAACCATCAGCAAATGTATTGAAGCGGGTGTTATAACCGATTGGTTTTTATTCAATACACAAAGCATGCGCATTGCCCCCCCATTAATTATATCTAATGAAGAATTAGTAAAAGCTTGCGATATTATTTTAGCTTGTATCTAAACAAAAATTTAGTTGAATAACATCCAGCTAAGCCCTACTTTAAAGCTACGGTCGGGCATTGGGTAACCTGGGCTTAGTATATAGTTGTTTCCCATAAAGCCCTGATTAAGATGCTGTGCCATTATAAAAAACTTAACAGGTTTTATTTGTGCGCTTATAAAAAAATCTATAAAAACGTAGTTGCCATAACTTTTTTCATTTTGCAAATAAAACTGATTAGTGGCAGGCATATAGGCATTAGCCATAAATGATGAAATGTATCTTGCCTGAAAACCAACCTGCAACCATAAATTCTTTTTAAAGAGTTTCCCTTCGTAATACAATTGGTGTGTTGTAACCCAATTAGGCAATCGTATAATGTCTGTATTTGCTGTTGTTTGATAGTTTATGTTATTATTAAAATGTATGCAAGCCAGTTTTAAATCCTTACCGGCAAAAAAACGGGTTATCATAGTACTTCCATTGTATTGAGTAGGTAGGGCTTCTGTATTAAAGTAAATTTGCTTTTGCTGTTGTTGTATAAAAGCACCAAAATAAAATTTATATTTTTTATTGGTTAAAGAAACTGTTGCATTTTGCGTTTGAACATCCTTAAAATTATTTGTCCATAAAAAACGATTGCCATTATAAAACAATAAATTAAAATCGGGTAACCTGCTTTGACTTTGAGCATTAGCACTTAAATAAAAATTATCTTTTATCATAAAACGATAATTAGCATCTATTTCATAATTGTTACTATTAAAACCATTTACAACATAATCTGCTGTTGCATTTAACATATGTTTATTTAAATTTAAAATAAAAC
The DNA here is from genome assembly GCA_013288015.1 of Bacteroidota bacterium. Taxonomy (GTDB): domain Bacteria; phylum Bacteroidota; class Bacteroidia; order B-17B0; family Aurantibacillaceae; genus PALSA-968. Next base: position 35,388 of record JABDCR010000019.1, read on the forward strand.
CACCCTTTACTATATGGTTAAAACCAACCGTATCAAGTCTGTGCTGATGATATTTAATGGCTTCGTTTTTATACCCTCCGTAAAAAATAAATTTGCCGTTGGCGGCCGTAAATTTGTACAATAAACTATTAGAAAAAATACGGGTGCCTATAGAATCGTGGCTACCGGTGATTTGGTTTAAATACGTGTTTTTAGACCCACCAATGGTATCTGCTATTCCATCTACATACAACAAATAATTGCTTTGGTAATTTGTTTCATAAATTAAATAATGTGATGATTTTGCAGAATCATCCTTATTTAACCTAAAAAAAGTGTTGAAAGATATGGCGGATGTTTTTATAAGTTGTTTTGCAGTACCCGAATTGAAGTTTACAGGAATTAGATTTGGTGCAGGATACGTCGCGCTTCCAACAAAACTATCATTTGCAATACCGCCATTTAATTGATATTTTAATTTATTAAATAAATAATAAGCCTTATACCCCCAACGCCCGTTATCTGTTTTATAGTTAGATGATAATAATAAATTAGTTGTTAAGCTTTGTTGTTGTAAATAAAATCCGGTACAAGAGTATCTATTAAACAGCAACGAAACATTTACTTTCTTTCGGATGCTTTGCGAATGCACTAATTTTAAAAACTGTTCCTGCTTAAAACCAACAGCGGCCGTAATTTTAGTATATATCTTTTCTGTACCAAAGTACATAGGGTCATCTTCAGTAATTAAATCTTTTTGGTTATTCAATTTATTCCAGCTAAAAAAAGTAGCACTGGTATGTTTTGGCTGCTCGGCTATAAGCGAGTAGGAGGGTAGTCCCATGTTGCCAAGCACCCCTGTCTGATAATAATTGTGTGTGTTGTCTAGAGTTGTGTCGGCGCCTTTAGAGTTTTCACTCAATCCTAACAAACTTTGTGTACGTGTAGCCGATGTATAGTAAGTTGTATCAGGTTTTTGAGCCTGAGCAAAAATAGAAACAAGAAAAAAAGTAAAACACAGTAAATGCCTTCGCATAAAAATTAGCTAATTAGTGCACGAATTTAGAACTTTTCGAAGAAATGCTCCTCTACATCAAAAGTAGATTTTGCACCAACCAGTTTAAACTCGTTTTTAAGCCATTTATCAGCTGTATCGCGCCCTTTTTGTTTAAGACTTAATAAGAACTCCCACGATGTGTTCATTTTGCTAGAATAGTGCATTTGGCCTAAGGTATCGTAGCCCGAAATAGTATGAATAAATATTTCGCGGTTTACTTTATCATCTGTTTTTAAAATGCCGTTACGTAACAATTCGTTACGGTAGTGAATTAGCTTCATTTCGTTTATAAGCGAACTATTAAAACTTATTTCATTTATACGATCAGCAATATCGCGTGCAGTAGTTGGCACCGATTTTATGTTGATAGAATTTATTTTAATAAGCACTATATCATGCAAATTGGTATTTGTTATCATGGGGAAAATAGGAGGGTTACCCATATAACCACCATCCCAATAGTACTCTCCATTTACCTCAACTGCCTGAAACAAAAAAGGTAAACAAGCCGAGGCCATAACAGCATCAACCGTAATTTCTTTATTGGTAAATATTTTTGCTCGGTTTGTTTTTACATTGGTAGCGCAAATAAATATTTTTTTGCCTTTGTAATGATGCAGGTCTTCAAAATCAACCAAATCATTTAAAATATCCTTAAGCGGATTATAATTTAAGGGATTAAAATTATAAGGCGACATAAACTGAGACATGGTGTTGAATAAAATATAACCAGGCGAGTTATAAATGTCCCCATTGCTCCAGTACTTGTCAAATGCAGATGGCTTAAAACCACCTGAGCCGGATAGTTTTTTCCATAGTTTTTCAAGCAATTCTTTCGCTTTTTCGGGTCCGCCCTTATGTAAACCATAGGCGCAAACCACAGCATTAATAGCTCCGGCACTGGTGCCACACATCGCATCAGCAACAATAGTTTCTTCTTCTAACAGGCGGTCTAAAACCCCCCAGGTAAAAGCTCCGTGTGCACCACCGCCTTGTAGGGCAAGGGCAACGTGTTTATTTGTATTTTTTGTATCCAACAGAGTCAAAAGTAACAAATTAACATAACTTCCGGTAGTTTTTGGTCTAATAACTCAATAAGCCTATATTATGCTTTTCCTTGTAAATGCTGGGGTTTTACAAATTATTATGTAAGATTTTTGCATTTTTATCTAAGAATGGTGCATGCGAGTATATTTATAATAATGTAGAAACTTTATGTACTTTACCACAAATGAGCCTATAGTTATAGGTGAAATAAGAGAAAATGAGAATATGGTCATTACATCCAAAGTATCTTGATACAAAAGGATTAGTTGCTTTATGGAGGGAAACCCTTTTAGCAAAACATGTTTTAGAAGGAAAAACAAAAGGCTACAAAAATCACCCTCAGTTAAACAGGTTTAAAAAACTAAAAAAACCGACTAACGCCATTAATTATTATTTAGCAAGTGTTTATGCTGAAGCTGTAAAAAGAGGTTATAATTTTAGTAAAGAAAAAATAGACTGGACATTTGAAAAATGTAGCATTTACGTAACCCATGGGCAGTTAGATTATGAAACATCCCATTTACTGAATAAATTGAAAACTCGTGATAATAAAAAGTATATCGGAGTTAAATCAGTGAAAAAGTTACAAGCACACCCTATTTTTAAAGTTATAGAAGGTGATATAGAAGAGTGGGAGATAGTTTAGAATTACAGATTTACTATTAAAAGGAAAGGTTACCATATTTGGTAACCTTTCCTTTATAAATTAAAAACTAAATTGAACTATTTTGTCAATACAATATTATTCTTGTATGTATAAACACCTTTTTGTTTAACATGCATAAAATAAACACCTGCATTAAACTTCTCAATATTAATATTCTCTGTATTTGCATTTAATGTTTTAGCATAAATTTTTTCTCCTAACGAGTTATATACTTCAACACTTGTGTTTTCAAAATTTACAACACTTATCGAGAAATTTCCGTTGCTCGGGTTAGGGTAAACAGTTATTCGATCGTTATTTGAGTGTTGAGCAATGCCACTTGAACAATTGTTTACAACAACTTGCACGCTGCTAGCTTTACTACAGTTATTAGCAGATGTTCCAACAACAGTATACGTCGCGGTTACAGTTGGTGAAAATGCTGTGCCATTTGTTATACCACCACTCCATACATAATTGTTTGCACCCATGCCTGTTAATGTTACAGGGCTTCCGCTACAAATAGTATCGTTAGTAGGATTAGATACAATAGTAACCGTTGGGGAAGGATTTACATTTATTGTAATTGTTGTTGAATCGCTACACCCGGTATTACTGCCAATTACAGTAAATGTTTTGGTGCTATTTAACACTCCGTTTATTGTTGTCAAATTACTTCCGGTTGGGTGCCAAGTATAAGTTGTAGCACCACTAACTGTTAATGTATCGCGAAGCCCTGCACAAATTGGATTATGTGTAGCTGTTATTGTTAATGATGGCAATGCACCAACATTTATAGTTGTTCTTACTGTATCTGTACAAGCACCTGGTCCGGTAGCTGTTACATAAAGTGTATAAGTAGTTGTTAGGGTAGGTGTGTCGGTTGTACTTGCTGTTGTGGCTCCTGTTGTCCAAGAGTAAGTTCCTACAGTTACAGTTCCGGTTGATGTTGCTGTTAATGTAGCTGTTTGACCGGAGCAAAGACCTGCTGGTGCACTAACTGTTACAGTTGGAACAGGTTTAAGAGGAATTGTTCTAACCCTAGAGTTGGAACAACCAATAGCATCTGTACCAACTAGTGTATAAGTAGTTGTAACACTTGGGGTAACTACAATAGCACCGCTACCAGTTGCTCCAGTATTTGTCCATGTATAAGTTACCGCACCCGATGGAGTTAAAGTAGCACTTACGCCGGGGCAAATTCCACCACTTGCACCACCCGTTGAAAAGTTAACAGCAGGTAAAGGGTTTAATGTTATTTTTTGAGTTGCCGTAGCGTTACATCCGTTAGCATCGGTTCCGGTAACGGTATAAGTTGCTGTTACACTAGGTGTAAATGCGGTTCCATCTGTTACACCATTTGTCCAGCTATAAGTTACTGCTCCGCCACCTGTTAAAGTTGCCATTGAGCCAGTACAAATAGTATCGTTTGGAGATACAGATGCAGTTACAGTTGGTAAAATATTTACATTTACTGAAATAACATAAGGAGTAGTTGTACAAGTTCCCGAAGAACCATTAACAGTATATGAAGTTGAAGGACCTGTTGGGGTAACAGTAACGGTTGTTCCTGTTCCACCACTAATTGTTCCACCACCTGCTGTCCATGAGTAAGAACTAGCACCTAATCCGGTTAAAGTAACAGAGTTACCCGCACAAGTAACAGAGCTTGAAGAAGATGCCGTTACATTTAAACTAGAAACAACAAAAATGCTAATTGTATCAACACCCACACAACCATTAGTATTTGTTCCGCTAACGGTATAATTTGTAGTTACTGTTGGGCTGCCAGTTACTGTAGCACCATTTGTTGAACTTAATCCTGGGCTCCAGGTATATGTTGAAGCACCACTTGCTGTTAATGTTCCGGTTGAACCTGTACAAATAGTTTGCGGTGTAATGGTTAAAGTTGGTAAAGCGTTAACCGTAACTGTTGTTACAGCTTGTTTAGAACAACCATTAACATCTGTACCAATTACAGAATAAGTTGTATTTGCTGTTGGCGATAAAGAAACTGTATTTGTTGTTGCACTTGTATTCCAAGTATAAGTAGATGCACCGTTTGCTGTTAATGTAGTTGTGTTTCCGATACAAATAACTTTTGTTCCGCTTGTTGTTACGTTTGGTAATGGATTAACCGTTACAGATAAGGTGCTAACATTTGTACATCCGTTCGCATCTGTTCCTGTTACCGTATAGGTTGTGTTAGTTGTAGGTGATGGAGAAACTGTTGCGGTTGTTGCACTGCCTGCATTATTACTCCATGTATAGGTGTTTGCACCACTAGCAGTTAATAAATCGGTTTGACCATTACAGATAGAAGAAGAGCCACTTATAGTTATTGTTGGCGATGGATTAGGAGAAACTGTTAATGTAAATGAAGCAGTGCCGGGGCAGGTTCCTCCACCAGATCCACTCACAACTGAATAAGTGGTTGTAACTGTTGGACTAACAGATGTAGTTGCTCCGCTGGTTCCGGTACTCCAAGTATAGCTTGCTGCTCCCGAAGCAGTTAATGTTGCAACTGAACCCATACAAACAAATGCAGGGCCATTTATAGTAACTGTAGCAGATGGGTTTACCGTTACATTTCTTGTTTTTGTATTACTACAGCCAGTAACTGTATTAGTTCCGATAACAGTATATGACGTAGTAACTGTTGGACTTACAATAACTGTATTAGTTGTCGCGCTTCCCGCATTGGCACTCCAAGTATAGGTCGTACCTCCCGATGCTGTAAGAGTTGCACTTCCACCAGGACAAATGCCTCCAAAAGTACTGTTAGTAATGTTTATTGTTGGAAGATTGTTTACTGTAATTGCTTGAGTAGCTGTATTTGAACAACCATTAGCATCAACACCCATTAGCGTATAAGATGTACTGCTATTTGGACTAACAGTTAAAGAACTTGCTGTTGAACCACCGGGTGTCCATGTGTAATTTACAGCGCCGGAGGCTGTTAAAGTATCTATAGCACCTTTACAAATTGCTGTATGCGATGGCGTTATAACAACTGTTGGTATAGGGTTTACAGTAACTGTTACCATAGGTGTCATGGTAATTGTACAAGTACCATTTGTAGCACCAACAATATAAGTTGTTGTATTTGAAATAGGACCAATCGTAAAAGTCATAGGTTGACCTGTTCCTGCAGTTGGGCCACTAATTATAGTAGTTCCTGAACCTACCGCATAAGTAACTCCAACTTCTGATGAAGGAATGCTAATGGTTGCAGTGCCCGAGCCGCAAATAGAAGTAGGGCTTGCCGTAGGTGGTTGGTTTATAATTGGACATTGCGCTTTTACTATTTGCCCTCCTATTATAAAGAAAGCAAAGAAGTAAGCCAATGCTTTTATTTTGAAGGTAATTTTTTTTATCATGTTGTGGTTTTTTTAGGTACCGACAATGATAGATTAAAATTTTCACGAGATATGTTAAAATATTCTGAAGAAAAATTATTTAACAATATATGTTAATTAACTTCATATTTAATTACCAATAAAAAAAGGCCACCTGTATGTAATAGATGACCTTTCAATTTTAAATTAGCTCAATTTACTTTGCTAGCACCATATTGTTTTTGTATACAATAGCGCCATTTTGTTTAATATAAATAAAATAAATTCCGGCATTAAATTTCTCAATATTAATGTTTTCTGTATTTGTAGTTAAAGGTTTAGTGTGAATTTTTTCTCCTAAAGAGTTATACACTTCTATGCTTGTGTTTTCTGTATTAGAAATACTTACCGAAAAATTTCCGTTACTTGGGTTTGGATAAACAGACACCTGATTATTTTTACCTAGCTGCTTAATGCCCGATTGCCTGTTGTTATTGATGTTACTATGTGATCTTACTTTAGCTGCAAACGTGCTGTTATTTCCATTAGCAAGTTTTAATGTTGGGTTACAAGTAAAACCTAAAGCATCTACACGGTAATTAGCATTTGGATAAAGACTATAGCTTGGGTCGTTAGTAGAAATGCCCGAAGTGTTTACAAAATTATGCCAATCACCAATGCCTAAGCTATCTCTTAAAACTTCATAACTAGTTGCAGGGTTTGTTTGAGGGCTTTCAACAGCGTAAGCATTCCAGCTAAGGTTTTGATTATTTTGCTGGATGTTGATGGTTTCATGATAAGGACTCATAGCGCTTAGATTACCACAAGTATCTTTTATGGCTAGTTTATATCTCCATGAAGTAATGTTTGGATCTCCACCATTTGGCCCACCAATGCTACGTTTTGTATCTGTCAGCTGACTAGAATCTTTTGATACTGCGCCAATGTACAAATAACTACCCGAGCTAAGGCGATAAACTATAAAGCTATCTGCATTTAGGTATAAAGTTTTGTCCCAATAAACAATGTTGTTTACAAAAAAGGTATCAGTTGTTACCATGCAAATTTCGGGTGCTAATAAAGTGGTAACATTAACCATTACGCTGGCAGTGTTTGTACAATTATTGGCATCGCTGCCTATAACACTATATGTTTGCGATGTTGGTGGAGAAAAGGGTGTTCCATTAACTACTCCACCCGTCCATGTATAACTAAGAGCTCCTAAGCCAGTTAGTGTAACCGATGAACCCGAGCAAATATTTGTTTTAGTTGCATGAGCTGTAACAGTTGGTGTTGGATTAACTGTAACTGAAATAGTAGTTGTGTTTACACAAAAATTTACATCCGTGCCCGTTACAGTATAAGTGTAATTTGGTGTTACAGTAGGACTGGTTGTTACAACAGAACCTGTGCTACTGCTTAAATAAGTTGGCGGGCTCCAGATATACGTGTTGGCCCCATTTGCTGTAAGGGTTGCCGCACTGCCAATACACATTGTTGGCGAGTTTGCCGTTATAGTTGGTAGTTGATTAACTGTAACTTGAACCATTGCTGAGCCAGTACAACCATTAACATCTGTGCCGTTTACGGTGTAGTTATTTGATGATGTTGGTGTAAAACTAACTCCATTAACAACGCTATTAGACCAAGTATAGGTTGCAGCCCCGCTTGCTGTTAAAGTAATTGGAGTTCCTATACAAATAACTGTATTAGTAATATTGGTGTTAACTGTAGGAAGCTGATTAACCTTAATTGTTAAAGTATCCCAGGCAGAACATGAGTTTATGGTTCCGGTAACAGTGTAAGTTGCTGTTCCAAAAGGGTAAAAAGACTGTCCGTTCACCGGGTTATTAGGCCCTGACCAAGTATAGGTTGTAGCTCCTATTCCATTTAATGTTATCTGTGTATTTGCACATATTACGGTATCGGTTGCACTTGCTTTTACAACCGGGTTGGCATGATTTAATAAAACCGACATATCATTTGAAGCCCGATTACCCGTCGCTAAATCAGGCTTACCATCGTTATTAAAATCTCCCGTGCAAATAGAACGAGGGTCGGCATCGGTTGCAAAATTTATGGGTGTTCCAAAACCACCTGCACCGTTGCCTAAAAGTATATATACACCACTACCTCCTATGCCATTGTTTCCAGCAACTGCCACATCAAGTTTTCCGTCGCTGTTAAAATCAGCAGCTACAAGTTGCCAAGGGCTTGGTATATAAGTAAATGTTGTTGTTGTACTAAATGTACCACTGCCGTTATTAAGTAACAGGGTTATACTATTTCCGTTAAGATTAGCTGTAGCTAAATCTAATTTTCCGTCGCTATTAAAATCACCGGTCACAATACTATTTGGGGCTATACCAACCGATGTATTTACTTTGGTACCAAAAATTCCTACTCCGGTACCTAATAAAACAGATACATTATTAGCTGTACCATTACACACAGCCATATCAAGTTTTCCATCACTATTAAAATCTCCGGTTACAACTGCCTGAGGGCCTGCGGCTGTATTATAATTAGTGCAAGGGCCAAAGTTACCTGCACCATCGCCTAATAATACAGATGCGTTACCTGAACTGCTATTGGCTGTTATTATATCGGTAAAACCATCTACGTTAACATCGGCTGTAGTTGTACTTTGTGCAAAACCACTTAAAGAAAATGTAGTTGCAGGGCCAAAGCCACCTGTGCCATCATTTATTAAAACAACTATAACGTTTGTTGGTATGGTAACTACTAAATCAATAAAAGCATCATTATTAAAAAGCCCGCCATTAACCGAAACCGCATTAGCCATAGGAAGTGTGTATGTGGTGGCCGTAGTTGTATAAGTACCACTGCCATCCCCTAAAAACACCGAAATATCATTGGCGGCATTGGCAGTTACTATATCAGCCTTACCATCGTTGTTTAAATCAGCACTAAAAATGGCTGCCGGGTTTGTATCTGTATTATAATCTGTATGTGGAGTAAAACACACCTGTGCGTTTATTTGTTTAATACAGATAAATGAAATGATAAGTAATAATTTTTTCATGCTTTAATATTTTGTTAGTTAAAGATATTTATT
>JABDCR010000020.1:0-25151 GCA_013288015.1 Bacteroidota bacterium
GGTATAAGTTGTTCCACCGCTGGCAGTTAAAGTGGTTGCAGTATTTGCACAAATACTTAATGTTTGCGAGGCTGCACCGTTTATTAAAACAGATGGTAATGGGTTTACAGTTACAGCTTTACTCAAGGTTTGTTTGCTACCGCAAATTCCACTAATCTGACAAGAGTATGTCATATTAGTAGGCGGTGCAACAGTTATAGTTTGTGTTGTTTGTCCGCCCGGAAACCATAAAAAAGTAGAACCTACACTTGCGTTGGCAATAGATAATTTAGTACTATCACCAAAACAAATAGTAGCGGGTGATGCTACAATATTTGGTATCTGCACACCTGAGTTTGCCGTTACGGTATAACTACACAAATCTCCACCCCAGCCGTCAACCATTAAATAATAATCTTGCCCAATAGTTAAGCTATTTGCATTTAAGGTAAAACCACCGTTACCTTGGTCAAAATCCGATACGGGTGTAAAGGCACAACAATTTGTTCCCGAAAAAATTTGCATTTGTATCCCACCATTCGAAAAACAATCGCCAACCGTAACACTAAACGAAGCTGTAGTTGCTGCTGCGGTAAATCGTATCCATGAATTATTATCTATGCTTACATCGTAACTATAAGTGGTTGTGTAAGTATTTGGTTGTCCTGTACCCCAGGCACCTCCCATGCCAAAAGTAGTAGCACCAGCCGATGTAGGCCCCGGTGTCCACGAATAAGTAGCCCCAATTTCAGCATCACCACGCATATTACATGGCCTGTCTGGCGTATATCCGTGTGTATTTGCACTATAATTATTTAAATCGCAAATATATAGGGCATTAGCACAAGCATCATTTGTAGGTGATGATACACATAATCCAAAATTACCTGTGTTCGACCCATATCCCCAATAACGTATATAAACAGTAGTTCCGGGTGTTAAACCTGTAGCAGCAATGTATGGCAATAAATCATACGAGGTGCCCGGATAATTATAATCATCATCACACATAATTTGGGTTAACGAGCCACATGCACCTGAGTATAAAGCCATAACACCATCCGTAATGGCACCTCCGCCTAAATTTGGTTCAGATGTAACATAAATATTTCCTGTTGCCGGCACAGTTAATGCAAACCACACATCATGCGAAGAAGCAGAAAAACCGCCTATCTGTGCGCCGCTTCCACCACACGAACTTGGTGTTGGAGCAGTTGCTGTACTAGCTGTAAAGCCCGCATTAGACATTGTTATATAATTACAATCAGATGTAACAGGTGGTAACACAAATGCATTACAAGGCTCATCTCCTGTGGCAGCAGCCCCTGTAATACAAATTGTAAAAGGATACCCGCCGTTGCCCGACCAATAATCAAAAACCCTTACATAATAAGTTACTCCGGGCGTTAAACCTACTTCTGTATTACTTTCTGCGCCTCCGGTTCCACTATTATCTATACAATCTAACGAAGTAAGTGAGCCGCATGTACCTGATAGTAATTCTACCACAGCATCCATATTAGCTGATGGATTAACGGTTATAACCTGTTGCGAACTATTAGCAACAAAGGTGTACCAAACGTCATCATCAGGTGTGCCATTACAATTACTGGCAGATGAATAAGTGGCGCCATATGATGTTCCTGCGGTTAACACACAACTTGAATTTGGGGTAATTGAAGTAGCGCCCGCACAGTTATCATTAACAGGAGGGGTAGCAGGGTTACTTACACAAACACTAAAGGTAGATGAACCCGAACCTGCCCAGTAATGATAAACCCTGAAATGATACACTGCACCAATGGTAAGTCCGGTAGCATTAATAACCTCAGGTTGCCCTGTGTTATTCAAATCCTGACAATATAAATTATTGAGCACAGCACAGCCACCCGAAAATAATTGTAAAACAGGGTCGTAACCCGCCGAAGGACTTACCGTTATTTGATGCGAAGTTTGTGTAGCCGTAAACTGATACCAAACATCATCATCAGCCGTACCAACACAACCCGGTATAGTTTGTGTAGCTCCTGCCGATGTACCTGCTGTATAAACGCAACCTGCATTTGGCGATATAATCGTGGCGCTACTGCAATTATCGCTCTGAGAAAAGCTATGCAAGCATAATAATATAAAACACAGGGATAGTAGTTTTTTCTTCATCCTAAAAAATTATTCGGTTATTTTCTCTTTCTCAAACGTAAAACTATTATACTGCAAACCTTTATCTAAAATCAATTTCTTAACATTAGGTGGTGAGTTACTTTCATCTCCTTCGCCCTTGCGGGGATGTTCAATAAATATAAAGGTAATTTCTACCATTTTCTTTTCCGGCTTCATACGGTACTTACAATCCGATACGTTTTTTAAAACGCTGATTTCATCTACTACTTGCTGTACAAGCTGCTCGTTTTCTACATTTAAAACGGTATAATGATATTGGATTTTGTTTATGTCGGCTTTTTTCTGAGCAAAACCCAAACAACTGGCAATCATAAAAAACACAAATACTATCTTTTTCATACTATAACTTTTAGTTATTATAAACATAACTTACCCATTACAAAGTGGTTGTCAGCGTATATCGGCCGAACGGCTCTAATAAACCCTGTTTAAGGTGTTCACTTGTCCCACAAAAATAACAAAAAGTTTAATTTATGCAAGGGTAAGTTATCGTTAAGTTTTAGCTTTAAAACAATTCAATTATTTGGTTACTTTTGCGCTTTATTTTTATCCATGAAAAAAATAGTGTTATTGCCTCTGTCTTTAATTTTATTGCTGAGTTTTTGCCAAAACGAAGCATCTAAAAACACTTCGGATAAAAAAGCCGAAGCAGTTGCGAAAAAAGATAGCAGTAATAAAGATACTGTAGTAGCTACGGATAAAACAACTCCGGCTTCTAACGCTTTTGATATTAAAAGTTTTGATGTTAAAAACAGATTTAATGCCATTGCTTCTGTATTAGCAGGAGTTAAAGGTACAGCTGGTTCATTAAGCAATTTTTTAGATTCAAGTGCCTGGAAAGAAAATGCATCGTTTATTGATAGCAGCTGGGCTCGTTTAGAAAGAGCTCGTTTAGGCAAAATGCGCACTTGGCGCGATAAAGAAATTTCTGCCATCAACCAAAACGAAAAAACATTGTTCTACCCTTTTTCAGGACCAGATTTTTTAACAGCTTATACGCTTTTTCCTAATGTTGAAAAGTACGTTATGCTTGGCTTAGAACCTATTGGCAGACTACCCGAAATTGCTAAAATGAAAACTAAAGAGGCAACCCAGTATGTAGGCTGTTTAAAAATCTCATTAGCCGATATATTTAACAAAAGTTACTTTATCACCCAGTATATGGGGCGCGATTTACAAAACCAAAAAGTTAACGGCACACTGCCTATACTTAGCTTTTTTATTAAACGTACGGGTAACGAAATTGCCGATATTAAATATGTAGTTAAAATCAGCAAAGACAGCATTATTGAAGTGCCCTACGATTATAAAGACAAGAAAAACCAACCTTTTGGTGTACGCATTGATATAGTATGTAATGGTCAGCCAAAAAGTGTTTATTACTTCCGTTACGATGTAAGTAATGCTAAGTTTAATGATACTACGGTGTTTTTAAAGTACCTGAACAAAATGCAGGCACCTGTGGCAACTTATGTAAAAAGCGCTTCTTACTTACTGCATAACGATTTTATGAGCAATATGCGTAAGTTTATTTTAGCCAAAAGCGATGATGTTGTGGAAGATGATACCGGAATTCCTTTTAAATATTTTATCGAAAAAAATAACTGGGTAACCAAAGTGTATGGCGAGTATCAAAAGCCTGTAAAAAACTTCAATTGGTTAGACCGCCAAAAAGAACTTCAGGCTGTTTTTGATAAAGATAGCGCTAATATACCTAAGCTTCCTTTTCACTTAGGTTACCACTGGAATACCAATAAAGATGTGCTTATTGTTTGCGCCAAAAAGAAGTAATTAACTTAAATATTTACTTTACAAAAGTATTGTAATTGCCTTATTAATAGATAATTAACTTATTGTTAGCGTTTTACAAACAGCTTATCGCTATACTTACTAACTACTTATAAACCTACCTGCCAACAGGTTATAAAAGGGTTATTACTACACTTATTAATGGCTTTTCAACCTCTTATTAACGGATTTACAAACAGCTTTTAAACATCTTATGAGTATACTTGTAAACCTGCCATAAACATCTTTTAAACAAGTTGTTAAGGAGTATTTCGATTAACTTATTTGTTATAATTAGCGCAATTACTGTCTGATATAAAATCTGTATTTGTTTTAACATAACTGAGTTTGGTTGGTAGAAAAGATTTTGTTTACCCATATGTATTGGCTTAGTTTGCCAAATCAAAATTTATGAGTTTAAAATTAATAATTTCTGTTTTTTTTATCTCTTTCTTTACTTCTATAAGTATAGCACAGGTAACTTATAAAGATGTAGCTCCAATTTTTTACAGCCGTTGTACAAGTTGCCATAATCAATATAGTCATGGCGTACCACTCTTAAACTATAGTGAAGTATTATCTTACGCTTCTACAATTAGATCGTATCTAAATACAGACTATATGCCGCCTTGGAAACCGGATACAAACTACACACGTTTTACGCATGAACATATAATAACACAAACTGAAAAAACTGCTATATTAAATTGGATTGCTAATGGTGCTGCTAAAGGAGATACAACATTGGCTCCAACTGCTCCGGTTTATACAAGATACCAATTAGCAGGAACTCCAAATTTAGAACTTAAAATACCAACCTTTGTCAGTAACGCTTCAACTACTGATAGCCATATAAGTTTTGCTTTACCAACCGGACTTACGCAAGATAATATTATAAGAGCATTTGAGGTTGTTGCCGGAAATCCATCCATTGTACATCATGTTGTTATTTCAATAGATACTACAGGAACACAAACTTCTAATCTAACCGGTAACAATGCTTTTCCTCCAAGTGGAAATATTATTATAGGTGGTTATGCGCCAGGGGCTAATCCATGTGTTTATCCGGGCCAGACATCATTAAAAATAGGATCAAAACTTAAAGCTGGGTCTAATATTATGCTTAACATACATTATCCCGCCGGTACTGCGGGGCAAGTAGATAGCACAAAGATTAGAATATATTTTTATCCAACAGGTACAAGCGGTGTAAGGTTAATTAAAATAACAGGCATGAAAAATGGCACGTTAAATATACCTGCAAATACAGTTGATACTTTTACGGCACAGTCGGCTACTATAACAAAAGCAATGTCAATTTTTTCAACTTTTCCACACTCACATTATTTATGTACACAAGTTTTAAATTATGCTTGTACACCAACAGATACCATACCGCTTATTAAAATAAATAATTGGGATTTTAATTTTCAGGGATATTATACATTTAGGAGATTAGTAAAAGTTGACGCTTCCTATAAATTATTTGCAAAACATGTTTACGATAATACTACTCAAAACCCCAATAACCCAAGTAACCCACCTGTAAATGTGGTTTTTGGACCAAGTAGCTCAAACGAAATGTTATTGGATACTTACTTGTATATTGACTATCAGCCTGGCGATGAGTTTATTAATGTTGATTCTTTATTGTCTCAGGATTCCTTATTGGCAACTTCTATTAAGCAAAATATGCCTTTTGCAAAAAATATAAACAACTATGTTTATCCTAACCCTAATAAAGGTTTTTTTATTATTTCATCTGATGAAGGTTCAAAATTTATTGAGATAAGTGATATGTTAGGTAACGTTATTTATCAGACTACTTCAGATGAAGAAAATCATTATGTTAATTTAGCAGATAAATCGCCGCCTGGTGTCTATTTCGTAAAAATTACTTCTGTTACTAATAGAATAAGCGTAATGAAAATTATTATTCAGTAGAGCTAAATCTTATACTACGTGAGATGTTTCTACGGTTTTAGAATCTATTGCATCACGTAAACCGTTACCCACCAGCATAAAGGCAAGTACTAAGAGCATAATGGCTATTCCGGGTATAAAAGCTAGGTAAAAAGCATCGGGTGTAAATATAAACGGACGATGGTCGTTAATCATTTTACCCCAACTTGCCATAGGTGGCTGCGCACCAATGCCTAAAAAGCTTAAACCTGCTTCGGTTAAAATAGCATTTGCAAAATTTGATGCCGATATAACAATAACAGGTCCCATAACGTTTGGCAACACATGTTTCCTAATTAAACGGCTGTTTTTATAGCCTAAAGCTCGGCCTGCTTCAATAAATTCTTTTTCGCGTAAACTCATTACCTGACCGCGCACAATACGGGCTACTTCAACCCACATAGTTAATCCTACGGCCACAAACACCTGCCAAAAGCCTTTACCTAATACAAGGGTAATGGCAATAACCAATAACATAGTTGGAATCGACCAAACCACATTTATTATCCACATAATAACATCATCAAGCCATCCTCTAAAATAGCCTGCCATAGCGCCTAACACCACACCAATAAATAAGGATATAACCACCGCAATAAATCCAACCGATAAGGATATGCGGGTGCCAATTAGCATACGGCTAAGTAAATCTCTGCCTAATCTGTCTGTTCCTAAAATATATTTTTTGGTAACGATATTGTGTTTTTCAACTTCGCTTCTTAATTCTGCTACCGTACAGGTCATTTTTTGATTAGTGCTGTATTGGTAAAACTCTGTGGTGCCTTTTTGCTCATCATTTTTTATAGGCAGGTTAGAATTTATATCATAAACTACATCAGCCAGATTATAACGCATTTTAGTGCCGCGATTAGGTTCATTACCTGTATATTCTTCTACCACAATATCATTGCCCGAAAACGTGTAATCGTACAAAGTAACATAGGTGTTATCACTTTGCTGCCCAAACAGCATTTTCATAAACCAGTTTACATGATGTGATTCTTCATTTTTCCTTATTTTCAGCATTCTTACGCTAAATCCAGGAGGTTTTATTTGCAATTCAGGCTTTTGGTCGTTGCTATCGGGAGTAGAATCAGGTGTTATAAGGTATCCGGATATAAAAATAAAAACCGAAATGGTTATAACTATCAAACCACTCATGGCAAGTTTGTTTCGCTTAAAGCGTTTCCAAGCCATTTGAGCAAGTGAACGGGCTTTGCCTTCAGATATGTTTTTGTTATTAAACACCTATTTTTCGCCCCTTCCAGCTTGGTTTCATGCTAATTGATGCAACAGCAATAAAAGGCACATAAAATATATTTGCTATAAAAGCAGGAATATAAAATGCGAAATTTAGTTTCTGTTTATACATAATTGCGCCTAAAAATAATAACAAAATATCAATTATACATTTGTATATTATCGTAAATAGACAAAACTTAATATTAGCACCACTAAAAACAGCTAAAAAAACAGTAATTAGTGCAAACAAATTGGTTAAAACCAGTAAGTAACCTATAAACCAGGCTGTTTTTAGATGCATGTTTTTAGCTTTACCGACCCATCGTAATCGTTGGTTAATAAAAGAGGCTACATCTTTTTCTGCTTTTGTATAAGCAATGGCACATGGATTTTTAATTGTGCTCACCTTTAATTTTGCATCTATAAAACCTTGTAGCAAAAACATATCATCACCCGATGCTATATGTAAATTATCTTTATACGGGCTAACTTGTATAAAGCTTTCTTTTCGGTATGCCAGATTAGCTCCACTGCACACAAAAGGTAGTTTGTTTTTGGCAAAGGCATAACCAATGCTACTTATAGCAAGGTTTTCAAACCGCTGAAACAATTGTAATAACGATGTGCCCGTAAGCATAATGGGTGCTAATAGTAACTTAGGTTTTGCAACCACAAACTCATAAGCAATACTTTTAAGCCAACGTGTGCTTTTTGTATATGTATCGGCATCTCGGGTAATAATAATGCTTCCATTTGCTTTGATAACCGCCAACTCAATTGCCGATTTTTTGCCTGAAAGAGCATGCATTTTTAAATCGATTAACTGATAAGTAAAATTTCGGGCATGCAAAAAGTTTTCCGCAAGTTGTTTGGTGTCGTCTTCCGAGTTATCGTCAACCAAAATTAACTCTAGTAACTCTTTTGGGAAATCCTGTTCTGCAAGACTTTCTAAGCATTTTACAATGGTTTGCTCTTCATTTCTAAACGGAATTATTATACTTATTTTTTCTAAAGGTGTAAATGTGGTAAAATCAGCATCTTTTTTTGCAAACAGCATAGTGAAAATAGACACGAAAATAAAAATCGTATAAATCAAAAGAGTAATTATAACAAGCGTTTTAAGCCAAATCATATCTTTTGTTTTTTACCGAAGGTAAACTTATTTTGCACTAAAAAAACATACCCAATTACCGATGGGATAACAATGTTTATTAACCAAAGCAAAGTTGCCGCTATTGATAATTTCCAATCGTTGCTACCTAAACCACCAAATAATAAAACCACCACAAAAGCGCGTATGGCAACTTCAATAAAACTAATCATGGGTATAGTGCTTAATAGCAAATAAGTTATGGTTATAGCGCCTGCAATGTGGTATATGTTGCCCTGTATGCCACAGGCAGCCAGCAATAAATAAAATTGCAAGGCAAAAACTATATATCGTATGATAGAAAGAAAGAGCATTTTTAAAAGCATACTGCGTTCAATTTTTAAATGTGTAAAATCGTATTTCTTTAAAAAATTAGCTTTCCTTAGCCAAACAATTACCTTGTTTACACGCCACAATAACACCATAAACACAAACAGCAATGCAATTTCGGCAATAAGTATAGGATTAAAATAACTCGCATCAATCATGCTCGAAAAACAAAGCAAACCCGCACAACCCATAACAATAGTTACTACTAATTGCACAATGCCACTAACAAAATGTAGGGTAGTTGCTTTTGCGCGGTGTTCGGGTTTAAAAAATAACACGCGCCCGGCAAATTCGCCTAACCTCCCGGGTGTAAGGTTACCAATACAAACCCCCATCCAAACCGATTGCCAGGCCTTTTTAAAAGAAATCCTTTCTAAATCCTTAGTAAATAATTGCCATTTAAAAACCTCAATGCCCCAGTTTAAAAACAGCAATAAAACGGTAAGCGCAATTAAAAACGAATTATAAGCAGTAAAAATTTCTTTAACCGAATTAAGATTTTCTGCCGAATACGATTGGTATAACCGTTGTACAATAAGTGCCAAACAAGCCACACCAATAAAGGCTTTTACAAGGGTAGATAGTATATTTTTAGATATAGGTGCCAAAATGTAAAGATAAAAGAAACTCCCCCAGTTTGTTAAAATTTTATTTGCAATAAATAGAATTTATTTATATTTACACTTAAAAACAAAATATATGAAGAAACAACTACTAACATTAGTTTCAGCAATAAGCGTAAGCTTAGCCTTAGGTCAAACCATTCCCAATGGAGGTTTTGAAAACTGGACAGTATCAAACTATGCGGTTCCACAATTTTATCAAACCTCAAGTTTTAGTCAGGTGCAAAGTAACAATAATGCTATAGCTCCTTACAATGCTGTTCAAACAACTGATTCGTATCATGGTACCTATGCCATTCAATTAACCACAGCATCGGTAGGTGGTAATGGGATTTTTGCCTATGTGGCAAATGGCCAACCTAGTAGCGGTACCTCTGCACCAAGGGGTGGTATACCATATACGCAGCAGGCAACAGGCATCAGGTTTTATTATAAAAGTACTATAATGAGTGGTGATACAGCCCTTGTTCTTGTTCAGTTTAAAAAATCTACCAGCTTAATTGGTTCTTATTTTTTTAAAATTTCGAGCACTAAAAGTACTTATACTTTGTTTTCTTCTGCATTTAGTCCGGCTTTGCCTATGGCGCCCGATTCGGTTATGTTTGCAGCCGTATCAAGCAATGTGTTTGCTGGCACCAGCATTATTGGTAATATGTTGCAATTAGATAGTGTTTCTTTTACGGGAGTATCTTCTCAGCCTGTTAATTTTAATGGAGATTTTGAATTATGGAACCCAATGGTTAATTATAATTTAGCCGGCTGGGGACTGAGCGATTTAGGTAAACAAACTACCGATGCTTTTTCAGGCTCTTACGCGCTTGAATTAATTACTAATTATGACCCATATAATGGTGGAAATCCATATATGGCTAAGGCACAAACAGGAACTCCTAATAATCATTATGGCGGTTATCCTTATACAAACCAAAATGACACCTTGGTTTTTTATTATAAATACGCCCCCGCTTCAGGCTCAAACGACACAGCAAATCTTTCTGCAAATATTAAAAAATCAGGGTCGGGCATTGGAGGTATGTCGGTTAATTTACCTCCGGCAGCTTCTTATACAAGAGTAAAGGTGCCTTTGCAGGTAGCTTCTGTACCTGATTCTTTAGAGATTGATATACAATCTTCAAAAAACTATCCTGTTGCTGTAAATAAAATAGGCAGCGATTTAAAAATAGATAACATGTATCTTATGTCAAGCCCTTTAGGTATCAAAATAGCGGAGATTAATAATGCTATTTCTGTGCAGCCAAACCCAAGTAACGGAGTTTTCAATATAAGCATAACAGGGTCTACACCTGTAAAAATGGAAAAAATAGAAATTTATGACATAAATGGAAAATTGGTTGAAACTAAGGCTTATAGTGCCGGTACACTTTCCGAAGCCTTTGATTTAAGCAAATTAAATGCAGGCACTTACAATGTTAACATTATAAGTAACGGAAGCCTTATAAGTAAAAAAGTAGTGGTAGCTCATTAGTTTTTAACTTAGTGTAATTAAGAAAAAGCCGATTAATTTCGGCTTTTTTGTTTTATTTATATGTCATTGCGAGGGCTTTGCCCGTGGCAATCTCGCAGTTTAACCTATAATTTCCACCTCTAAATCTGACAAAATTTCAAAATCATTTAACTGGCAACATATTTGACGTACTTTTGCGCCTTTAAAAATTAAAAATATGAGCAACGATATTATACCCGAAGAACAAGTAACAGGTAATTCAGACGATTTAATCAATCAGGAAAGCCCCGCTGAATTTGCTAAAGAGGTAAATCAGGCCGAAGGTGAGTTTAAAAAACTAGAGAAAGAAATTGCCGATTTAAACGACAAATATTTGCGTTTATATGCCGAGTACGATAATTTCCGTAAACGCACAGCCCGCGAGCGTCTTGATTATATGAGTACTGCAGGTGAAGATGTGTTGAAAGCATTTATTCCCGTAGTTGATGATTTTGAGCGTGGTATAAAAGCCAATGAAACCATTACCGATGTAAAGCCCATAAACGAAGGCATACAACTTATCTTTAATAAATTACAAAGCATCTTAAAATCAAAAGGCATAGAAGCCATGCAAAGCATTGGCACAACTTTCGATCCTGAAACCATGGAAGCAATTACTAATATACCCGCACCAACCCCCGATATGAAAGGAAAAGTAGTTGATGAAGTTGAAAAAGGATATTTAATGAATGGTAAAGTAATTCGCTTTGCAAAAGTAGTGGTAGGCGCTTAATTGAACTGAATTTATAATTATGGCAAAAAGAGATTATTACGAAATTTTAGGCATTAGCCGCGGTGCATCTGAAGATGAGATAAAAAAAGCTTATCGTAAAATGGCCATTAAATATCATCCTGATAAAAACCCGGGCGATAAAAAGGCAGAAGATAATTTTAAAGAAGCTGCCGAAGCTTACGAGGTTTTAGGTAACGAAGAAAAACGTCAAAAGTACGACCGTTATGGGCACGCTGCCAATGCTTCATCAGCATCCGGTGGTGGTCATTATGGCGGCGGTGGCATGAACATGGATGATATTTTCTCTCAGTTCGGCGATATTTTTGGTGGTGGTTTTGGCGGCGGCGGAGGTTCTTCTCGTGGTGGTGGGCGTCGTGTAAATCGTGGCACCAACCTGCGTGTTAAAGTAAAACTTAATCTGCAAGAAATAGCCAACGGTGCCGAAAAGAAAATTAAAGTAGCAAAATATGTAGCGTGTGATACTTGTAAGGGTAGTGGTGCTAAAGGTGGTGCGACAGAAACTTGCCGTATATGTCATGGTAGCGGTGTGCAAACGCAAGTGCGCCAAACTATTTTAGGTGCTATGCAAACGCAAACAACTTGCTCTGCTTGTGGCGGACAAGGCACAACCATAAAAGAAAAATGTGGTACTTGTCATGGTGATGGCGTAGTACGTGGCGAAGAAGTAATTACATTAAATATTCCTGCCGGCGTAGCAGAAGGCATGCAGCTTTCGGTTAGCGGTAAAGGTAACGCAGCCCAACGTGGCGGCGTTAATGGCGATTTAATTGTTGTTATTGAAGAAGAAGAGCATCCTGAGCTAAAACGCGATGGTCATAACTTATTTTACGAGTGTTATGTAAATTTTGCTGATGCAGCATTAGGAATTTCTGTAGAAATTCCGACGGTAGATGGTAAAGCAAAAATAAAAATAGATGCCGGCACACAAAGCGGCAAAGTGTTGCGCTTAAAAGGCAAAGGTTTACCCGATGTAAACTCGTACCACAAAGGCGATTTATTAGTAAACATCAACGTTTGGACACCTCAGAACTTAAGTTCTGAAGAGAAAAAGATTATCGAAAAATTACGCGAATCAAAGAACTTTCATCCCGCTCCGGGTAAGAATAACAAGACTTTTTTTGAGCGTATGAAGGAGTATTTCGAATAATTTTCCCCTTTCCAAAAAAATATTTTCAAAAAAAGACTTGTTAGTGCAGAATTAAATAGTACATTTGCGCCCCCTTAGGAAATAGATTGAGGGAAGTTCTTTAAGAAGAGAGGTTGTAGGATGAAAAAAGAATAGATATTTTTTAAATATTTATTTGGAGATAAAGAAAAAGTGATTACTTTTGCAGCCCGATTTTGTCGAAGGGCAAATAGGAAAACAAAAAAGCGTTCTAAAACAGATTATTGAAAACTAACAACGGAGCTGCAAAGCGAAGGGAATTAGGAATTAAGATATAACCGTTCTTTGAAAGAAATGAATAGCCAAATATAAGCGAGTAGGAATAACTTAGCGTATTTGAATTAAACCAAGCCCGAAAACAGACATTAACCCTGCGAATGTAAAATAGCAGGGAAAAACAATTTATACAATGGAGAGTTTGATCCTGGCTCAGGATGAACGCTAGCGGCAGGCCTAATACATGCAAGTCGAGGGGCAGCACAGGTAGCAATACTGGGTGGCGACCGGCGCACGGGTGCGTAACACGTATACAATCTGCCCATATCAGGAGAATAGCCCGGAGAAATTCGGATTAATGCTCCATAACATAATGAGACGGCATCGTTTTATTATTAAAGTTCCGACGGATATGG
The DNA here is from genome assembly GCA_013288015.1 of Bacteroidota bacterium. Classification (GTDB taxonomy): domain Bacteria; phylum Bacteroidota; class Bacteroidia; order B-17B0; family Aurantibacillaceae; genus PALSA-968. Next base: position 13,311 of record JABDCR010000020.1, read on the forward strand.
ATGAGTATGCGGATGATTAGCTAGTTGGTAGTGTAATGGACTACCAAGGCTACGATCAATAGGGGTACTGAGAGGTTAAACCCCCACACTGGTACTGAGACACGGACCAGACTCCTACGGGAGGCAGCAGTAAGGAATATTGGACAATGGTGGCAACACTGATCCAGCCATGCCGCGTGCAGGATGAAGGCGCTACGCGTTGTAAACTGCTTTTGTACGGGAGAAAACCTATCTACGTGTAGATAGCTGATAGTACCGTAAGAATAAGCATCGGCTAACTTCGTGCCAGCAGCCGCGGTAATACGAAGGATGCAAGCGTTATCCGGATTTATTGGGTTTAAAGGGTGCGTAGGCGGACTTATAAGTCAGTGGTGAAATCTCGTTGCTTAACAACGAACGTGCCATTGATACTGTAGGTCTTGAGTACAGATGCCGTTGGCGGAATGTGTCATGTAGCGGTGAAATGCATAGATATGACACAGAACACCGATTGCGAAGGCAGCTGACGAAACTGTAACTGACGCTGAGGCACGAAAGCGTGGGGATCAAACAGGATTAGATACCCTGGTAGTCCACGCCCTAAACTATGATTACTAGCTGTCGGCGATACACAGCCGGTAGCCAAGCGAAAGCGATAAGTAATCCACCTGGGGAGTACGCTCGCAAGGGTGAAACTCAAAGGAATTGACGGGGGCCCGCACAAGCGGAGGAGCATGTGGTTTAATTCGATGATACGCGAGGAACCTTACCCGGGCTTGAAAGTTAGTGACCGGTGGTGAAAGCCACTTTTCAGCAATGACACGAAACTAGGTGCTGCATGGCTGTCGTCAGCTCGTGCCGTGAGGTGTTGGGTTAAGTCCCGCAACGAGCGCAACCCCTACTTCTAGTTGCCAGCATGTAATGATGGGGACTCTAGAGGAACTGCCCGCGCAAGCGGTGAGGAAGGTGGGGACGACGTCAAGTCATCACGGCCCTTACGTCCGGGGCTACACACGTGCTACAATGGTTACAACAGAGGGCAGCTACACAGTAATGTGATGCCAATCCATCAAAAGTAACCTCAGTTCGGATTGAGGTCTGCAACTCGACCTCATGAAGCTGGATTCGCTAGTAATCGCGCATCAGCAATGGCGCGGTGAATACGTTCCCGGGCCTTGTACACACCGCCCGTCAAACAATGGAAGTCGAGAGTATTTAAAGTAGGTTGCCGCAAGGCGCCTCCTAGAGTAAAATCGGTAACTGGTGTTAAGTCGTAACAAGGTAGCCGTACCGGAAGGTGCGGCTGGAACACCTCCTTTCTGGAGAGGCCTTGGGTTATATATGTTTATTTACGTTTAAGCATTTTTACTTGCTTTTGGTTATTCATTTCTTTTATTTTTTTTTGGTAGTTATGCTACTGAGGATAAAATAAAACACATTATCCCAAAACGAGCCAAGTGGGGCTTACCACTGAGGCGGAAACAGGAAACAGGAGCAAGATTGATAAAACGATTTTGTGTAATGATACTGACACAGTCCCGTAGCTCAGTTGGTTAGAGCACTACACTGATAATGTAGGGGTCAACGGTTCAAATCCGTTCGGGACTACATCGCATTTTAGAAGAAGGAAATTCTATTATGTGCGTTTAAGGTTTGGGCATTTAGAGTTCGAAGTTTGAAAGAACAAAAACTTTAGATGGCAGAACTTTAGATGAATTAAGAAAACTCGAATTGGGGGATTAGCTCAGCTGGCTAGAGCACCTGCCTTGCACGCAGGGGGTCAACGGTTCGAATCCGTTATTCTCCACATTAAATTTAGTAGTAAAATACTAAAACGTTCTTTGACATATTGATAAAAAGACACAAGAGAGACAATCTTAACAGATAGTAAATCTCGCGAAACACTCTTAACTCATTTGAGTGCTGTAGCGAGTATAAAAAAATTGCGTGTTTACGCGCAAACAAAGAAAGTAATTAAGGGCGTATGGAGGATGCCTAGGCTCTTGGAGGCGATGAAGGACGTGATAAGCTGCGATAAGCTTTGGGGAGTGGCAAATACACATTGATCCAGAGATTTCCGAATGGGGCAACCTAATATACTGAAGGTATATTGACCAGCAATGGTAGCAAACCCGCTGAACTGAAACATCTAAGTAGGCGGAGGAGGAGAAAATAATAATGATTTCGTAAGTAGTGGCGAGCGAACGCGAAACAGCCCAAACCCATTTGGTTACGGCCAGATGGGGGTTGTAGGACCACAACGTTGACTTGTAAAGCATAATAGAACAGGTTTGGAAAGGCCGACCATAGAGGGTGATAGTCCCGTATATGAAATGATTTACATACATAGTGGTATCCTGAGTACTGCGGGGTCGGAGACGCCCTGTAGGAATTTGCCGGCACCATCCGGTAAGGCTAAATACTCCCAAGAGACCGATAGCGAACTAGTACTGTGAAGGAAAGGTGAAAAGAACCGCGAACAGCGGAGTGAAATAGAACCTGAAACCGTACGCCTACAAGCGGTCAGAGCCCTTTAGTGGGGTGATGGCGTGCCTTTTGCATAATGAGCCTACGAGTTGCTCTTTACTAGCAAGGTTAAGGACTTAAGGTCCGTTAGCCGCAGCGAAAGCGAGTCTTAACAGGGCGAATATAGTTAGTAGAGGCAGACGCGAAACCTTGTGATCTACCCATGGTCAGGATGAAGTGATGGTAACACATCATGGAGGTCCGAACCGATAAGCGTTGAAAAGCTTCCGGATGAACTGTGGGTAGGGGTGAAAGGCTAATCAAACTAGGAAATAGCTCGTACTCCCCGAAATGCCTTTAGGGGCAGCGTGGAAATAAAGTCTTATGGAGGTAGAGCTACTGATTGGATGCGGGGGAAGCGATTCCTACCAAGTCCTGACAAACTCCGAATGCCATAAGATATGTTCTGCAGTGAGCCTGCGGGTGCTAAGGCCCGTGGACGAGAGAGGGAGAACTCAGACCATCAGCTAAGGTCCCCAAATATGTGTTAAGTTGATAAAACGAAGTCCGGTCGCATTGACAGCCAGGATGTTTGCTTGGAAGCAGCCATTCATTTAAAGAGTGCGTAACAGCTCACTGGTCGAGCGACTGGGCATGGAAGATACTCGGGCATCAAACACATTACCGAAGCTATGGATTCATATGATAAATATGACTGGTAGGGGAGCATTCTAACAGCGTTGAAGAAGGAGCGTAAGCCCTATTGGAGCGGTTAGAAAAGCAAATGTAGGCATAAGTAACGATAAAATAGGCGAGAAACCTATTCGCCGATAGACTAAGGTTTCCTGAACAACGTTAATCGATTCAGGGTTAGTCGGGACCTAAGATGAAGCCGAAGGGCGTAATCGATGGACATACGGTTAATATTCCGTAACCTGCCCTGTTGCGATGGAGGGACGAAGGAGTGAAAGCGCTGCGAACTGACGGAATAGTTCGTTGAAGGCCGTAGATATATTTTTGGTAGGTAAATCCGCCAGAGATGTCGAAAGCTGATAGTATACTGAGCCGTAAGGCAAGGTAATATGCGCCTAATCAGACTTCCAAGAAAAACTTCTAAGCTTCAGACAGAGGCAGCCCGTACCTCAAACCGACACAGGTAGTCAAGTAGAATATACTAAGGCGCTCGAGTGATCCGCGGTTAAGGAACTAGGCAAATTAACCCCGTAACTTCGGGAGAAGGGGTGCCCACAGCAATGTGGGTCGCAGAGAAATGGCGGTGGCGACTGTTTAACAAAAACACAGGGCTTTGCGAAAACGAAAGTTGAAGTATAAGGCCTGACACCTGCCCGGTGCTGGAAGGTTAAAAGGAGAGGTTAGCAGTAATGCGAAGCTTTGAATTGAAGCCCCAGTAAACGGCGGCCGTAACTATAACGGTCCTAAGGTAGCGAAATTCCTTGTCGGGTAAGTTCCGACCTGCACGAATGGTGTAACGATCTCCGCTCTGTCTCAACCGCGAGCTCGGTGAAATTGTGGTATCAGTGAAGACGCTGATTACCCGTAACGGGACGGAAAGACCCCATGCACCTTTACTATAGCTTAACATTGACTTTGGGTAAATTATGTGTAGAATAGGTGGGAGACTTTGAAGTGGTGGCGCTAGCTATCATGGAGTCGAAATGTGAAATACCACCCTTAATTTATTCGGAGTCTAACTCCGCAAGGAGGACATTGTTTGGTGGGTAGTTTGACTGGGGTGGTCGCCTCCGAAAGAGTATCGGAGGCTTTCAAAGGTTCCCTCAGTACGCTTGGTAACCGTACGTAGAGTGCAATAATATAAGGGAGCTTGACTGTGAGGCCTACAAGCCGAGCAGGATCGAAAGATGGATATAGTGATCCGGTGGTTCCGCATGGAAGGGCCATCGCTCATAGGATAAAAGGTACGCTGGGGATAACAGGCTGATCCTTCCCAAGAGCTCATATCGACGGGGGGGTTTGGCACCTCGATGTCGGCTCGTCACATCCTGGGGCTGGAGAAGGTCCCAAGGGTTCGGCTGTTCGCCGATTAAAGTGGCACGCGAGCTGGGTTCAGAACGTCGTGAGACAGTTCGGTCCCTATCTGTTATGGGCGTTAGAAAATTGAGGGGACCTGACTCTAGTACGAGAGGACCGAGTCGGACGTACCGCTAGTGTACCAGTTGTTTCGCCAGAAGCACCGCTGGGTAGCTATGTACGGATGAGATAAGCGCTGAAAGCATCTAAGTGCGAAACTCACCTCAAGATAAGTTTTCTTTATAAGAACCGTAGAAGACTACTACGTTGATAGGTCATAGATGTATAGGCAGCAATGTCAAAGTCGAGTGATACTAATTGTTCGTAAGCTTTCAAAAAATCTCTTCTTGTGTCTTTTTTCAATTTGTTATTTCATAAAAAATTAAGAGTGTATGTAACATTACATATCCACTCGCAGTTTTTGGTGTCTATATCATCGGGGTTCACCTTTTCCCATTCCGAACAGAGCAGTTAAGCCCGATAGAGCTGATGGTAGTTGGCCTAAAGCCCGCAAGAGTAAGTCGATGCCAATTTTAAAAACCTCATTCATTAATTTGAATGAGGTTTTTTTTTGTCCTTTTTTTAGAAAATATATTTTCAGAGCTTGTCCGATTTAAATATTTCTATTCGTTATCAGGATATAATTTATAGAATGTTTAATAATTAAAAATAAAACAAATGGATACATTTCTTGTTCCTATTGAAAACCCAAAAGGGTTGATGATGAAACTAGTTTATTTTTTTACACGCAAACAATTTGGTAAAGTGCTTATGCCCTTAAAAGTACATAGCGCGAGGTTACCGATAGCATTTGGAATGTTTTACGGAAAGATTTCGCAACTAGATAAAAAGCTAACATTAGCACCGGAAACAGTTATGCTCATCCGCGAAAAAGTTGCACGCATTAATGTTTGTTTATTTTGCGTTGATTTGGGCAGGTGGTTTACTATTAAAGAATCTATGAATCAAGATAAATTTAATGCGCTTGAGCAGTATAACACTAGCCCTTTGTTTACAGATGCTGAACGCGCGGTACTTGACTATGTTACGGAATTAACAAAAGATAAAAAGGTTAGCCCAGATACTTTTGCCCGTATGTTACGCTATTATACTGAACGTGAAACCTGCGAGATTGTATTTATTGTTGCAAGCGGAAAAATTATTGACAAAAGAACAAAAATGTTCTTTACGAGACGTGGGCTATATTTTATTTGTTGCTGTTTTTTATTAATTACCAGCGCCGTTTTACAAAACTATTATCTTCAAGAAGAACAAAAAACAAAGGATAACATTGTAAAAACAGAACAAATTATTAGAGATAGCATTATGGATGCTAAACATGATAGAAGCATCTTAAATCTTAAGCTGTCTTACGATACTAGTACAGCATCTATCATTTCAAAAACAGATTCTAGTAATTAAAAATTATTAAAGCTCTAGCTGAAAATGGGTTGAAATTTGATGACAAACAAAATACTATTGTAAAACTTGGTAAAGATGTTACCTCTGTATCTCCAACTTTAATTTGTTCTAATGAAAAAGGTACGATAGGGTTTGAATCAAAAGATAATAATCACTTTATCTATACTTTCCTTAGCAAGGGAGCAACTTCTACAAACATAAATATATGTGCGCAGCTTGCTCTAACAAACGATCTAAAAAACATTCGTGAATTTGTAGCTATAAGCCCAAAAATTAATTGGTGGTTAGAAGAAGCTACAATAGCTGAAAATCATACAGCTAGTTCAGAAACAAATTTAAACTCTAATTCGTTTAATTACCTCGTTATTTGGTGTAAGGGGAATTATCAAAACATTGATAAAAATAAAACGTTTTTGCTTGACGAAGTATTTATCTATTCTTATAAAGAAAATGGTACAACACCTTTAACAGCAAGAGAAGTAAAGAAACAGATTAAGGATTGGTTTAATAAAATTCTAGATAATCAATAAAGTTTCTTTTTCGCGTTAGGGGATTATAGTGGAAAGCCTTTTTGTTTTTCGTAATCGAAAACAAAAAGCTTGGAACGGAAAGCCCGACGGTGGTAAACCACCGTAACGCCCTAATGTTAATTGAACATTATTAATTAAGGTGTATGATGTATAATTGGTTTATTTTTTTAATTTTACTTTATAACTATTGGGGACAAGCGTTATGAAGACAGATGATGAAGTAAAAATAGTAGGCAGATTGAAAGAGCTTGCTACTATGGCCAGTAGTATGGCGGGCATAAAACCAGGCACCCCGGTAAAAGAGGATGACGAGATAACGCAGGTTGAAAATTATTTGCGCGAAATTGCCGTTAATTTAGATTTTCAGAAAAGGCAACAAACTGCTTTGTATGCTGCCACAAAAGTTTTAGCCGAAGCTGAAGAGGTTGATGTTGCCATGCCACATATTTTGCAAGCTATATGCGAAGCCTTACATTGGCAATGGGCAGCCATGTGGACCATTGATACGAAGGAGGATGTTTTACGTTGCAGCATATCGTGGAAAGATGCCAGTACACCATTAGACGAGTTTAGTAAACTTACCTATAACACCATTTTTACCAAAGGCGAGGGGCTTATTGGGCAGGTGTGGGCAACGGGCAAAGCTACCTGGGTAACCGATGTGCAACGCTATTATAATTTTAAACGATTAGCAGCCGCACAACAAGTTGGTTTGCATGCGGCCTTGTGTTTTCCTATATATAGTTTGCATGGGCTTTTGGGTGTGATGGAGTTTTTAACCGTAAAAGCCGAAGAGCCCGATAACTCATTGTTGCTGATGATGAATGCTGTGGGCAGTCAGATAGGACAATTTATTGAACCTAAGTTGGCGCAGGCTTTATCGGCTAAAAAAATTGCAGAGCTTGAGGTGATACAAAAAAATTTGGAACACGATTTTGCATCGCGCATGCGCGATGGTTTACGACTTAAAGCGCAACATGCCGCCACTAAAGTTTTAGCCGATGCGCCTAGTTTAGCCGAAGCAACACCGCAATTATTGAAAGCCATTTGTGAAGGTTTAAACTGGCAATGCTCGATGATGTGGGAAGTAAATGAAAGCGGTAGCGAACTGCAATTTTTAGAATGCTGGCACGCAGATGATGGCGACTTTACCGAGTTTATTGATATGAGCAGGAATATGGGTTTTATGCGCGGGCGTGGTTTGCCGGGCCGTGTGTGGGATACGGGCGAACCGTTATGGATTTTGGATGTGGTAAAAGACACTAATTTCCCAAGGGCTAAGGCAGCCGAAAAAAGTGATTTGCATGGTGCCTTTGCTTTTCCGATTAAGTTAAAAGACCATGTGTTGGGTGTGATGGAATTTTTTTCGCGCAAGGTGCAGGAACCCGATGATGCGCTGTTGGCCATGATGGCAGCCGTGGGCAGTCAGATAGGGCAATTTATTGAACGCAAAAATGCCGAAGCTAAAGCAACCGTTTATTTGCAGGAAGTAGAAAGACAAAAAAATTTGGTTGAAGCACATCAAAAAGAAATTATTGATAGCATTAATTATGCGCAACGCATACAACGTGCTTTGCTGGCAAGCGAGGATATGCTTAATGCAAAGTTTGACGATTATTTTATTTTCTTTCAGCCTAAGGATATTGTTAGTGGCGATTTTTATTGGGCCAGCGAATTGGATAACAAACAGGTTGCACTTGTAACCGCCGATAGCACGGGGCATGGCGTACCAGGTGCTATTATGAGCATGCTAAACATAGCCTGTTTAAATGATGCTGTTGAAGGACAAAAACTTACTGAGCCCAGCGATATTTTAAACCATACACGCAGTAGAATTATAAAACACCTTGCTAACGACGGAAGTGCCGAGGGTGGTAAAGATGGCATGGATTGTAGTTTGGTAAGCTTTGATTTTGAAAACCATAAGCTTACCTATAGTGCTGCCAACAACCCTGTTTGGATTGTTAGAGAAAACCAATTATTAGAATTTGAGCCCGATAAAATGCCGGTTGGCAAACACGATAGAGATGGTGTTTCGTTTAAGCAACAAACAATTGATTTGCAGAAAGAGGATGTGGTTTATACATTAACGGATGGATTGCCCGACCAGTTTGGTGGACCTAAAGGAAAAAAATTTATGTACAAGCAATTAAAAGAGTTGTTGGTTAGTATAAGTAATTTGCCCATGTTGAAACAAAAAGAATTGCTACACACTACTTTAGAAAAATGGAAATATGGCTTTGACCAAATTGATGACATTTGCCTTATAGGTGTTAGGGTGTAGCACGATATATTTTTAAATGATATTTTATTGCGAGAAGGAGATAGTAAAAACAAAAAAGCCTCTCAGAAAAACTGAGAGGCTTTTTTTTATTTTTATTGACCACCCTGGCGTCCGCCGCCTTGCTGACGTTTTGCTTTTTCGTCTTGTTTAAATTTTTCGTATTGTGTTTTTTGGTCGGGGGTTAGTATTTTATTTAAGCTGGCTTCAAAAGTTTGGTTGTTTTGTTCGCGGGCAGCTTTCATGCCTTCGCGGTTGCCTTCGTTTTTGGCTTTGTCGGCATCGTTTTGCTGGGCGCGTTGCAGGCAGGCTGCATAAACGGTTTTTTGCTGATCGGCAGTTAGGTTAAGTTGCTGTGTAAGTTTTTGGCTGTGCTCGGTTGCTCTTTCTTCGACGGTTTTGCTGTTTTGTTGTGCCCATGCAAAGTTTGCTACTACCATTAGTAAAGCTAAGGCAATTGTTTTTAGTGATTTCATTTTTTACTTTTTAAGAGGTTATAAAACCAAAAGTAGTTTAAAGTTTTTGTACGGATATGGCATTATACATTTTTAACTTTTTTGTTTGCATGTTTTTAACTTTTGTTTTTTAGCGGCGTGGTAATTTGGTTTACTTAAAAAAATTCCTACCAGCCCTATGGCGCTAAGGAGTCATTTACTTGTGAGTGACAACTACAACAAGAGTGAACTTATGTTGTGTAGTTTTAATATAACCATTTAATTGTTAAAAGCAACCGTTTAAAAAATAAATAGTGCTATTTAATACGTTTTTAACTTGCTGTGTGAAAAATTATTTTAACTTAGATATTGGCTAAACCCAATTTTATGATTAAAAAAATTACGCTACCAAAAAGCCGCAACTTTATTACTGCTTTATGTTTACTGTTATTTATGTTGCACAGCCCTGCAAAAGCGGGCGTTTATTATTGGGTGGGTGGCACCGGTAACTGGAGCCAGTTTAACACACATTGGGCAACCAGTAGCAATGGTTTGGTTTTTCATATACAAAGCCCTACCCCAAGCGATACCGTAATTTTTGATGCGCATTCGTTTGCCACCACAGGTGACACGGTGTATGTTGACTCTACCCTAATTACCTGCCATACTATGATATGGGCTAATGTAACCAACCACCCTGTTTTTATTAACCAGTATTTTTCGCAGAATAATATTTTTAAGTTGTACGGTTCCCTTACATTATCTTCTAACATGTTGTGGAGTTATAATGGCTGGATGTATTTTGAAGCGACCTCAGGATTAAATACGATTACTTGTGCCTCACAAACTTTATACAATCTTACTTTTGAGGGGATAGGAGGCAGTTGGAATTTGTTAGATTCGCTTACGGCCTATTATGTTACAGTAAGTGCAGGGACATTTAAAACCAACAATCAAAAGGTTCGTGGTAATTTTTATCTTCAACAAGGATCACAACCTGCCACAGTATATTTAGGAACATCAATTATGAACTGCGGTAATTGGAGTGCATCTTCCGGCACCCTGCATGCAGATAGCAGTACTATTATTAGCGGTAATTTTGCAGGCGGTACTAATTACATCTATCATAATGTGATTGTTCCATTAGATGTATTTGGTAGTGCTGGTTCTACCAATGCCACTAGCTGTAATTTTAATGTGGTAACTTTTAGTACAACAACATCTTCTTCTTCAGGTTCTATCAATATAATAAATTGTACTATAGATAGTTTATTGTGTAATGGTAGCCTTGATTTTGGCAACGGATACGGTGGTGGCACCAACAACATTAATTATACAAGGGTTGATAAAAATTTAGGCATCAACGTAAATAATAATTGGAACGGTGGAAGTAATAGTTTTCATTATCTGCAAATAGGTGGAGATGCCAATATAATAAGCAACAACACTTACGATACATTATACTTTAATAACCCGGGGCACATTGTAACACTGGGCGATAGTACTACACAAACTATTAATAATGCACTTTTGGTAAATGGTACCTGCAGTGGCTTAACCACTTTTATTTCGAACACAGCAGGTACAAGGGCTACCATTAAAAAAACATCGGGAGCCGTTACACTTAATTATGTTTTGTTACAAGATATAAATGCAACAGGTGGTGCTGTTTTTACAGCTAATAATTCGGTATCGGTTTCTAATGTTACAGGTTTTACAGTAAATGCTCCTGCTCCACAAAATTTATATTGGGTGGGTGGGAAAGGACATTGGGATGATGCAAACCATTGGTCGAACACTAGCGGTGGCGCAGGTGGTAGTTGTGTGCCATCTCCGGTTGATAATGTTTTTTTTGATGCCAACTCTTTTGCTACAGCAAACGATACTGTTTTTATAGATTCATCTATTGCGTATTGTAAAAATATGGATTGGACAGGCGTTACTAATAATCCTGTTACAACAGGTACTGTAAATATGAAAATTTACGGTTCACTAACCTTATCACCAAATATGTTGTGGAGTTATAGTGGCAATATTTATTTTGAAGCAACATCGGGATTAAATACGATTACTTGTGCCTCACAAACTTTATACAATCTTACTTTTGAGGGGATAGGAGGCAGTTGGAATTTGTTAGATTCGCTTACGGCCTATTATGTTACAGTAAGTGCAGGGACATTTAAAACCAACAATCAAAAGGTTCGTGGTAATTTTTATCTTCAACAAGGATCACAACCTGCCACAGTATATTTAGGAACATCAATTATGAACTGCGGTAATTGGAGTGCATCTTCCGGCACCCTGCATGCAGATAGCAGTACTATTATTAGCGGTAATTTTGCAGGCGGTACTAATTACATCTATCATAATGTGATTGTTCCATTAGATGTATTTGGTAGTGCTGGTTCTACCAATGCCACTAGCTGTAATTTTAATGTGGTAACTTTTAGTACAACAACATCTTCTTCTTCAGGTTCTATCAATATAATAAATTGTACTATAGATAGTTTATTGTGTAATGGTAGCCTTGATTTTGGCAACGGATACGGTGGTGGCACCAACAACATTAATTATACAAGGGTTGATAAAAATTTAGGCATCAACGTAAATAATAATTGGAACGGTGGAAGTAATAGTTTTCATTATCTGCAAATAGGTGGAGATGCCAATATAATAAGCA
>JABDCR010000020.1:25251-44500 GCA_013288015.1 Bacteroidota bacterium
TAAAAATTTAGGCATCAACGTAAATAATAATTGGAACGGTGGAAGTAATAGTTTTCATTATCTGCAAATAGGTGGAGATGCCAATATAATAAGCAGCAACACTTACGATACTTTATACTTTAATAACCCCGGGCATATTATTACACTGGGTGATAGCACTACACAAACTATTAATAATGCCTTGGAGATAAATGCATCGGGTGGGTTTCCGGTGGCGTTACAGAGTAGTGTGGCGGGTAAGCAGGCAACTATTTTTAAAGCAACGGATACGGTTTGTGTAAATTATATTTTTATGCAGGACATAAAAGCAACAGGTGGCGCACAGTTTTATGCGGGCATGTATAGTTCTAACATTAGCAACAACACGGGTTGGCAATTTACTAATTGTGTGCAGCCTATTAGTAATGTTTGGCCGGGTGATGCGAATAATGATTTGATGACGGATAATTTAGACATAGTTTATATTGGCATTGCGTATAACGAAACCGGTTTTGTGCGACCAAGTGCCAGTTTAACTTATACAGCCCAACCGTGTTTAGATTGGAACCGTGTGTTTACTAATTTGACCAACATAAAACACGCCGATTGTGATGGAAATGGTGTTATAGATGCAAACGATACTGTTGCGGTTGGACTTAACTATGGGTTGGCTAACACAGGCAGGTTGGCTGCACCTCAGCCGCCGCAAACAAACAGCAGTAATGCCGATTTATATTTTTCGCCTACACAGTCGACTTATTTGCCGGGTTCGTTTGTGAGTGTGCCTATTGATTTAGGAACCAATGTAACACCTGCCGCTAATGTTTACGGATTGGCTTTTACAGCACAGTACGATGCTACAAAAATACAAGCGGGTAGCGTAAGTGTTAGTTACAATAACTCGTGGTTAACGCCAAACAGCAACTTGGTGCATTTAGAAAAAGATTTTTACACAGGCTCGCATGTAGATGTTGGTATGGCAAGAATAAACCATGCAAACGTAAGTGGCAACGGAGCTATTGCTTATTTGAATTTTATGGTGGCGGCTAACGCTACCAATGGCCCAATAAATTTAGCCTTTAATAATGTTACAGTAATGGATGTAAACCAAAACATAATTCCGGTAAATGCATTAACGAGTTCGGTTACGGTGGGCATTGATAATGTGGTGGCAAGTGTAAGCAATGTAAATGTGTATCCTAATCCGTTAGCCAATCAAACAACTATTAATTATAGTTTGGCAAATGCATCCTATGTTTCGGTGAGTGTTTACTCGCCCGAAGGAATGCTTGTTAGCACACTAGAAGAAAAAACACAAACGGCAGGGCAACATAATTTAATTTGGGATGCAAGCAATGTTGTATCGGGAATTTATTTTTGCAAAATTAAATGCAATGATGGCGAAAAAGTTATTAAGTTGATTAAAACAGAGTAGCCCCGCGTTAGGGATTGTAGCAAGCTGCCATGCAGCGCGAAAAGCCCGACGAAACGCCATAGGCAAGAATTTGGAAATAGGCGAAATGCCTATAGCAATAGGCGAGAATTTTTAGGGATACTATTTGTTTACGTATATTTGTATATTATTTAGCACGAAATGAGAGACGTAATTTGGACTATAATAGCTGTATGGGTTATTTATAGGATTTATGAGGCCATTAAATCATCGAGGGTATATATTTACCAAAAGCATGAGCATAATTATAATACATCAGCTAAAAGAGAAGGTGAAGTAAAAATTGATGCTAAAACCCAAGAGCATCATAGCGATAGAAAGCCAAACTCGGACAAAGGTGGCGAGTACGTGGATTTTGAAGAGATAAAAGATTAATTTTATCAAAATTTATTAAGGAAATAATCTGAGTGATAATTCGTTAGTACATTCGCACATAATTAAAAATGTATGAATATTAAAAAATTTCTTCCGCACCTTGTTGCTATAGGGGCGTTTTTGGCTATTTCGTTGTTTTATTTTAGTCCGTTAATTGGTGGAAAAAAACAAATACAACAGGGTGATATAAAAAACTTTAAAGGCACCGCGCAAGAAATTGTTGATTTTAGAAAAGAGCATAAGGGCGAAGAGCCTTTGTGGACCAATAGTATGTTTGGTGGCATGCCAGCTTACCAAATATCGGCTCAGTTTCCGGGCAATTTAATGAAATATGTAGACAGTGCTTTTTTATTATGGATGCCACACCCGATTGGGATGGTGTTTTTATATTTTTTTGGTTTCTATATTTTGCTTTTATGTTTGCGTGTTAACCCCTGGATTGCCGCTGTGGGGGCACTGGCATACGGGTTTTCGTCGTACTTTTTTATAATTCTGGATGCAGGACATAATACTAAAGCGCACGCTATTGGTTATATGGCTCCGTTACTAGGCAGTATTATTTTAACGCTGCGCAGAAACTTTGTTGTGGGTGGTGCATTAACCACTTTGTTTGCCGCGCTTGAGTTATATGCTAACCACGTGCAAATAACGTACTATTTATTTATGATTGTGGCTGCTATTTTAGTGGTTGAATTATATAGCGCTGTAAAAGAAAAACGTTTACCTGATTTTGTTAAGCGAAGTGCCATAGTTGTTGCGGCTATTGTAATAGGTGTGCTGCCTAATATTACAAATTTGTGGGCGACTTATGAGTATGGGAAATATACCACGCGTGGTACATCGGACTTGACGATTAAGGCCAACCAACAAAGTAATGCCAATATTAAAACAAGTGGTTTAGATAAAGATTATGCTACGCAATGGAGTTATGGAATAGGGGAGAGCTTTACGATGCTTATACCAAACTTTAAAGGAGGGGCATCGGAATCGATAGTGCAGAATAATAAAAATGCTTTAGAGGCTATTAAAGACCCGCAAATGCGCCAGTATGCAGGTGGCATGAGTGCTTATTATGGCGACCAGCCATTTACATCGGGGCCGGTTTACATTGGGGCAATTATGATATTTTTAGCCGTACTTGGTTTGTTTTTAATTAAGGACAGAATAAAATGGGCTTTATTGGTTATAACTGTTATAAGCATTATGCTTGCCTGGGGTAAAAACATGATGTGGTTTACCGAATTGTTTTTTGATTACATGCCGGGGTATAATAAATTCAGAGCTGTGTCGATGATATTAGTAATTGCAGAGTTAACGATACCACTATTAGCTGTGCTTGCTTTGCAACGAATTTATGAATCGACGGCTACAACAACTGTAAATATTGGTAAAAGAACCGTGGCGACCAGTAAGGTGCTTATTATTGCAGCTGCTATTACAGGTGGTTTTGCTTTGCTGTGTTATTTGGTACCTGATATGGTAAATAAATTTCAGGCAGAAAATGAATTGAGGCAATTGGTTGCACAAGCAAAACAGCAAGACCCAAATGCACAAGTGGCACAGATAGAAAGTGCTTATACGCCTGTATTAGAACAAGCCGAAGTGGCCAGGAAAGCCATTTTTAAATCGGATGCTATACGCACGTTTATTTTTATTTTATTAGCCTTTGGTGCGCTGTGGTTTTATTTATCGAAAAAACTAAACGAGCAATTATTGGTTGCAGCCTTAGCTGTTTTTATATTGGCCGATATGTGGCCGGTAGCGGCTCGTTATTTGAATAGTTCGAGCTTTGTGCCGAAGGTTCAGATGGATGTTCCGTATCAAAAATCGAAAGCAGATGAGTTTATTTTAGAAGATAAATCGTTAGACTATCGTGTGTTGAATATAGCGCGTAATACATTTAATGATGCATCTACATCATACTGGCATAAATCTATTGGGGGATATCATGGGGCAAAATTAAAGCGTTATCAGGAGCTTATTGATTTTCAGATTGATGAAAATATGGCATCGCTTATGCAAATTTTGAGAGGTGCAGGTGTTTCGGATTCATCGCTTAGAGCGGCTTTTGCAAGAACGCAAGTACTTAACATGCTGAATACAAAATATGTTATTATAAACGACGATGCGCCTCCGTTAACAAACCCACGTGCCAATGGCAATGCTTGGTTTGTGAAAAATATATTACCTGTAAACTCAGCTAACGATGAAATTTTGAAATTATCAGAAATAAATACGAAGGAGACAGCGATTATTAATGATAAGTTTAATGAGGTGTTGAATGGATTTAAGCCTCAGTTTGATGCTGAAGCAACTATAAAACTAAACTCGTATCAGGCAAATAAACTAGTGTATGAAACCAATGCAAAAACTAGTCAGTTAGTGGTGTTTTCGGAGATTTATTATCCGAAAGGGTGGGTTGCTACTATTGATGGAAAAGAAACTCCGATTGTAAACGCAGATTATGTTTTACGTGCTATGGTTATACCTGAAGGGAAACATACGGTAGAATTTAACTTTAAACCGGCCGTTTATGTAGTTGGAGAAAAAATATCTATGGCAGGTTCTATTTTAGTACTACTTATTTCTTTTGGTGGACTGTTTTACGGTTATAAGAAGGAACAAGCAGCGGCTTAAGATTTTTATTTCTTACCTTTATAATACTATCCCATATTAAATGGAGCAACTGACCCAAAATTTGAAGAGTGGCGAGATGAAAATTCTTGAAGTGCCTTACCCAATGTTGGGCAAAGGCTGTGTGCTGGTTAAAAATCATTATTCTATTATTAGTGCAGGAACTGAAGGGAAAACCGTAAAGGATGCCCGTTTGGGATACGTGGGCAAAGCCATGGCTCGTAAAGATGAAGTTAAGAAAGTAATAAATACGGCTAAGACAATTGGCTTGATGGACACCTATAAGCTTATGATGAATAAGCTGGATGCTCCATCTGCCTTGGGATATAGTTGTGCGGGGGAAGTAATTGCAGTGGCTGATGATATTAGCGAATTTAAAATTGGAGATAAAGTAGCCTGTGCCGGAGCAGGGGCAGTACATGCAGAAATAGTTGCCGTGGCTAAAAATCTTTGTGTGAAACTGGAAGATAACGTAGCCTTAAATGAGGCTGCGTTTACAACGCTGGGTGCTATTGCTTTGCAGGGAATAAGACAGGCTGATTTGCGATTAGGCGAAAGCTGTGCGGTAATTGGCCTGGGTTTAATTGGGCAACTTACTATGCAAATGCTGAATGCAGCAGGCATAAAAAGCATTGGCATTGATATCGATAAAAATATGGTGAAACTTGCCCAAGAACTTGGAGCAAGCCATGCTATTGAAAGAAATACAGAAGGCATTGAGAATAGTATACGCGAATTAACTAAAGGTTATGGTGTTGATGCTGTAATTATTACAGCGGCTACAAGCAGCACAGACCCTGTTGATTTTGCAGGAGAACTTTGCCGGGTTAAAGGCAAGGTTGTTATTGTTGGAAGTGTACCCACAGGATTTAAACGTGGGGGTTATTATAAGAAAGAATTGGAGCTTAAAATGTCGTGCTCATATGGGCCGGGGAGATATGACAGGAATTATGAGGAGAATGGGGTAGATTACCCTTATGGATATGTGAGATGGACTGAGAACAGAAATATGCAAGCCTTTGCAGATTTGCTGGCTGAGAAAAAAATAAACATTGCTAAACTGATTTCGCATACGTTTGAATTTAAGGAAGCACCTAAAGCTTACCAATTAATTGTAGATAAAACAGAGGCCTTTACGGGTGTTTTATTGAAGTACGATACGGATAAAAAAATAAGTGCTACTGTTCAGTTAAAAAATACGCAGGCTGTGGCAGGTAAGGCTGCTATTGGTTTTATTGGAGCAGGGTCGTTTGCGGGTAATGTGTTGTTGCCTGCGCTAAAAGATAATTGCAGTTTTGTGGGCATTGCTACTAACCGACCAAACAATGCACGAAACATTGCCGATAAATACGGTTTTAATTACTGTACGGGTAATGTGAGTGAGTTGATGGAAGATGCAACTATTAACACCATTTTTATTGCTACCAGGCATGACTCGCATGCGGGATATGTGATGGATGCTTTGAGACATAATAAAAATGTGTTTACTGAAAAACCTTTATGCTTGCATGAAGCAGAACTTGAAGAGATAAAAGACCTTTATCAGAAGTCAAAGTCGGTGGTGATGTTGGGGTTTAACAGAAGGTTTGCTCCGCAAATTATAAAAGCAAAAGCATTTTTTGATAAACTAAATGTGCCGCTATCTATAAACTACCGTATTAATGCAGGCACAATTGCTGCCGACCATTGGGTACATGATAAGAATGTTGGTGGGGGAAGGATAATAGGAGAGGTTTGTCATTTTATTGATTTGCTTACGTTTATTACGGGCTCAAAAGTAAAATCATTGTCGGCGAATGCTATGCAGGATGCCAAGCATTTAACAGATACCCTTGTAATTAATTTTCAGTTTGAGAATGGAAGCATTGGAACTATATCGTACTTCTCTAACGGGAATAAAAATTTAGATAAAGAATATTTAGAGATTTTTGGCGCAGGACAGGTTATTGTGATTAATGATTTTAAAGACATGCAAACCTATAGCAGCAGCAAAAAGACTGATAGTCTTAGCAAGCAAGATAAAGGGCATAAGCAGGAAGTAGCTGTGTTTTTAGATGCTATTGCTAAAGGCAAGGAAAGTCCGGTTGCATTTGATGAGATTTATCACTCAATGTTTTGTACCTTTAAGGTGGAAGAATCTATTGCACTAGGTGGTAAACAGATTTTAATTTAAAGCAAATGAAAGGCTTAGTTACATTACTTGTTGTATTTGTTATTGCATTTTGCTCTTGCCAAAAGAATTATACCTGTACGTGTTCAACTACTTCGGTAACTAAAACAAACCCTAACGGCACAGCAACTTCAACTCAAACAGTTACTGTGTATTCTACAAATATTATTTCGCAAACTACTATTGATGATACAAAATCAAATGCAAGTAGTAAGTGCTCGGCTATGAGTAAGACTAGCGCGAATCCTCCTATTAATTGTTCGATTAATTAATTTTTTTTGCTTGAAGTAGCTGCGGTAAAAAAGCAAGATGCTTTTTTCTTCATTTCTTTGCTTGCCCAAAGAAACGAAGCAAAGAAATGGCCCCACAAAAGCCAACCTGCGTTTTGTTTGGCGCACAAAACCACCCACCTATACTGCCTAACAAAACTTAGGTTCGCGCCTTTCGTGGACGCCTGCCCCGGAGTTATTTTGTACGTGTTTATAGACCTAGCGTTTTTTCGCCCCAGCCCGACGGTGCTAAGGGGAAATTAACTAGACCATTTAATTGTTAAAAGCAACCGTTTAAAAAGTTGTGTACTTACTACCTGTTGGTTTTATAACTTTGATATAATGAAACAGGTTGTTTTACTTTTATTTTTTAGTTATTCGTTATTTGGACAAACCATAACAAAAACGCTTGTTATCGATAGTGTGTTTGGAAATGTTACCAATTTAGGGGTTTATATATATGACCCAGGTAATTGGAAATCGGAACTTGGAGATGTAGACAACTATACACCTAAAGTTGTAAAAAACAAACAACCCAATTTTGTAATGACAATAAACACTACTTCTATTAAAGAGAGTTTACGAATTACTATAGATGACTCAGGTGGATATTTTGAATTGAAAAATATTTATACTTACAAATTTGACACCATACACATCAATCATTTTACTGTGTATAAAAATTGTTTGACTGATACTGTGTTAACCCGCATAAGCAGATATAAAGTAATTGAAAATGATACGGGCCGCCATAGCTATAAATTTTTAGGAGGTAATAAAAGCTTTAAAGTGATACACAAATGCAGTATGACTGTACCAAAAACTATTTCGTTTAACTTAAATGGTGTAGCACAAACTTTGCCTATTGTACTAAAATTATCGCCCAATAGTGTTTTCAGTTACTTTCATGGAATGAATAATAGAAATGAGAAAAAAAGAATGCAGAATAAAAGCTACAAATATTTTGCAGGAGAACAAGAAGAACGAAAATATATGATGATTTGCGAGTTTGATTTAATTAACTTACATTAATTTACATAGACTCATGCCCAGAGTTAGGTGAAAACCAACGCCCCAGCCCGACGGTGCTAAGGGAAAATTAATTGCATTAGTGTTTTGGAATATTCATTTTTAATTCCTAAATTTATTATATCGAAACGCGAAAGCGTCCATTGTGGGCGGGCTCACAGTGCTGATGATGATAGCCCTATTTTATTTAAAATTTAAACAAGAATCAATTGCATTATTTTGGACTGAAATAATTATTACAGAAATAATAATATCAATTATCATTAAAACTAAGGAGGTCATCATGAAAAAAAGAGAACAAATAATTACAGAAAATGCTTCCTCTTCAGCCAATGGTTCTACAGGTTCGAGTAGAAAGACCGCCATCGCTTACAGGGTTACCCTGCTGACGAGCTGTTGAAATCACAGCGAAAAGCGAAACTAACCCTATGGTACTACGGTAAATTTTACTGTCGATAATTCCATTGATCATATTCAGGTCTGTATGACAACATTGCTTCATATTCTTTCCCCGATTTTTCTGTTATCAGTATTGGAAATAAATTATTATTTGCCATTGCTATTTCAGCATAATGTTTCTTTACGAAGTTAGTTGCGCTTATATATTCATTATGCAGCATTAACGTAATATGGAATATAGTTATCCATTCGTCGAAAGTAATATTTCTTAGTTGTGAATGTGGGTCTTCTTCAATAAAGTTATGTATATGTATATTTCTGTCTTGAAAAGAATATTTGGAATGCGCAATTGCATTTCGAATTTGCGTTTTATATGCTGTTTGGATTGCTAAAAACAAATCTGGAAAACTGCCTTTTATTCTATCTCTTATTAGTTTTCTAATAATATCTTGTCTATTTCCTGTAGTATCAGTGTCTCTATTTGATTCCATTATTTTAAAATACCAATCATACGATTCAGAGTGTAAAATTCGTATCAATTCATAAAATTTTTTAATTATACCATCAGCCTCCCAGAATTTCAAATAAACAAGCATTTCCAAATTAATAGTTGTCTCTTCAAAATCAATCAATGTATTAATTTGTTGTCGTTTTTCTGGAGCGCGCTCAAACTCTTTTAAATATTCTGGATAAGTTAGTTTTGAAAGATAGGCCTGTCTGTACTGATGAATAAAATTATAGTGAGCATTTTCAGAATGTCCAATATAACCTGGCCCAACTACATGTGGGTTCAACAATTTACCATCACTCATTTTATAATTTAACACTGATTTATCATAAAAACCATTATTAACCCAAATCAACATATCGCCTGGGTGTCTTTGTTTTGTTAAAGCATCATTAATTAATTTATCAAATGAAGGTTTTATTATAGCCTCTTGCTTATTTAGTAAATCTGTGAAAAGCATAATTATTAATTAGTTCTTAGTTTTCTAAATATACTAAAATTATTTTGTACTTGCGTTAGGGATTGTAGCAAGCTGCCGTGCAGCGCGAAAAGCCCGACGCTTGTAATCAAGCGGAACGCCCAAATGATGAGATTGCTAAGCCCACCCCTACAAGCTGGCTCTAAGCTAAAAATGTACACAGTACATTTTCTTAACGCTTAGCCCTCCTCGCAATGACAAGCGGGGTGTAAGATTTTTATGAAAAGTGTAATGAAATGAAAATCCGGGAATTTGTTTGAGTGTAAAAGTTAAATTAGCTGTTATCTTTGTGGGGAAGAAAGTATGCGGGATACCAAAGAGCTTAGTTTATATGTTGCAAGTCTGGAAAAACTACGTGAGTTTGTAGAGCAGGAGGAGTTTAAGGGCTATGACCCTTATGATACACTTAACTCGCCACTTAAATTTAAATATTTAGGGAAATTTGCGGCGGTGCTGGCTTTGCAGTTTCAGAAAAGGAATCCGATAAATGTTCGTCCGCTATTGGGCATTAAAAAAGAACATAACCCTAAGGGGCTGGGTTTGTTTTTATATGCTTATTGCAAGCTCCAGAAACAAGAATTGGCAAAGGATTATACGAAGCAGATAGATTATTTGTTCAGTAATCTTAAAAACAACTCGAGCAAAGGCTTTAGCGGTTATTGCTGGGGCTATAATTTTGATTGGGCCAGTTCGGGGAAATATATTGGCAAGTTTAGTCCGAATATTGTGGTTACGGCTTTTGTTGCCAAAGGCATTTTTGAATATTATAAATTAAGGAATGACACGGAGGCTTTGGCTATTTTAGAAAGCATAGGCAATTTTATTTTAAAAGATTTGCCTATTACAGAAATGGAAACGGGCATTTGTATTAGCTATACTACTTTAGGTGTTGATAATTGTTATAATGCGAGTTTGTTGGCGGCGGCGGTGTTGGCGCAGTTATATAATTTGACTAATAAGGAAATCTATAAAGATTATGCTTTAAAAGCAGTTGATTTTGTGGTTAGCAAACAACATGCCGACGGATACTGGAACTACAGCATAAATGAGCAGGGGAAGGAGCGGGTGCAGATTGATTTTCACCAAGGGTATGTGATAGATTGCATTGAAGATGTGATGCGATATACAAACACGCAAAACCCGATTTATACAACAGCCATAAACAAGGGCAGAGAGTTTTACAGGAAAGAACAGTTTTTTGAAAATGGGCAGGCTAAGTGGAGACTACCTAAGATATATCCGGTGGAGATACATAACCAATCGCAGGGGATTATTTCGTTTTGCAGAACAAAGGAGCATTTTGGTTTTGCTAAAACGATTGCCGATTATACGATTGAGAATATGCAGGATAAGAAAGGATTTTTTTATTACCGCAAATTGAAAAGCTACACGCACAAAATACCGTATATGCGCTGGAGTCAGGCATGGATGTTTGTGGCGCTTACGGAATTATTATTAGCAGAAGAGGGAAGGAAAAATGACTAAGGATTTTACACTGGATATATACAAAGAGCTTTTAAAGTCGGCGATTGGGGCGGGTTATAAGCTGACATCGTACGAAGATTATATAGTGAACGGACACAACTACGAGAAGGTTTTTATTTTAAGACATGATGTGGATGATTTGCCAGGAAACTCATACCAAACGGCTTTGATAGAAAAGGAATTGGGGGCTAAGGGGAGTTACTTTTTTAGGGTTGTGAGGCAGAGCTTGCACCCTGCTATTATTGAAAAGATACGAGATTTAGGGCATGAAATTGCGTATCATTATGAAGATATGGCTTTGTGTAATGGCGACGTTGATAAGGCTTATGAGCATTTTAAAACAAAGCTGGAGATGTTTAGGCAGTTTTACCCTGTGAGGACTATTTGCATGCATGGTAGTCCGCTAAGTAAGTGGGATAACCGTTTGCTTTGGAAAAAATATAATTATAAAGAGCTTGGCATTATTGGTGAGCCTTATTTTGATATTGACTTTAAAAAGGTGTTATACATTACAGATACGGGCAGGATGTGGAATAATGAAACGTCGAGTGTGAGAGATAAAGTGGAATCGGGTTACAGTTTTAAGTTTAAATCGACCCACGATATTATAAAAGCCTTTAAGGAAAATAAATTGCCTGCGCAGATAATGCTAAATATACATCCGCAACGCTGGACAAATGACCCGATTTTGTGGCAGAAAGAACTTGTGTTGCAAGGCTTAAAGAATAGGATTAAAAAGATTTTGGTTAAAAGTAAAACAAAATAATAGTTTAAATTCGCCCTCGTGTTAGTTAAGAAAACCCGCATACCTGTTTTACATATTATAACGATTGGATTTTTGCCGTCGTTTTTGAAGAAATTTGTGTATCGTTTAAAGGGCTACAAAATTGCCAGCGAAGTGAGTTTAAGTTTGGGCTGTGTGGTTATTGGCAAGGATGTGGAGATAGGGAAAAAATCGAGCATTGGTTTTTTTACCATTATACGAGCCCGTAAAATTAAGATTGGCAGGTTTGTGAAAATTGGCGCAATGAGTGCGATTGATACCGAAAGTTTCTCTATAGATGATGATGCGCGTATAAATGAGCAGGTTTATATTGGGGGAACGAAAACGCCACAATCATCGTTAACGATGGGCAAGCGTACCATTATTATGCAGGCAAGTTACATTAACCCAACCATGCCTATTACCATTGGTGATGACAGCGGCATTGGGGGGCATTGTTTATTATTTACGCATGGGTCGTGGAACTCGGTACTGGAAGGATACCCTGTGAAATTTGCGCCTATACATATTGGAAAAAAAGTGTGGCTGCCGTGGCGTGTGTTTGTGATGCCGGGTGTTAGCATTGGAGATGGTGTGGTGGTTGGTGCAGACTCTATGCTAAATAAAGATATACCAGCTAATTGCTTGGTGGCAGGGTCTCCGGCAAAAATTATAAAAGAAAATATACCGCAGCCGTTAGCGAACGAGAATAAAAAAGAAATACTAAACGATATTTTTAAAGAGTTTGTTCAGCATTTAAATCATAATGATTTTGTGACGGAACAAAAAGTGATCCCGTTTGGATTCGAACTGGACATTAAAAGTAAAAACAAACATGCTGCTGTTGTGTTTTGTGAAATGGAAAAAGATGCCACCATTATTAGCAAAGCAACCGATACTATTTTGATTTTGAATAAAGGAATTGCTAAACAAACTACAGGGTTTGCGATGGTGATTTCTTTAGATAGAAATGAGCGGATTGGCACATCAGATGTGGGGGAGGAGTTTGTTCAGTTTATATCGCGTTATGGAGTACGTTTTAATCGTTTAGATTAATTATGACTGTATTAGTTTACTTAGGGCACCCGGCGCATTTTCATCTTTTTAAAGAAACGATAAAAAACTTACAGGCAAAGGCTGTGAAGGTTGTTATTGTTATAAAAAGCAAAGATGTACTGGAGAAATTACTGATAGATAGTGGTCTGCCTTATTTAAATATTTCTGACACTAATAATAAAGGGAGTGCCTATAAAAACTTTGCCAAGCGATTATATAACCTGGCAAAAATTATAAGAGCTGAAAAACCGAAATTGTTGGCCGGTTCTGCGGCTGAGTTAACTATACTGGGTAAGTTATTTAGAATTCCTTCTTACATATTTTTTGAGGATGATTTTGAAGCGGTAAAGAAGTTTGCAAAAATTGCCGGTCCGTTGGCAACAAAACTGATTTGTCCGGATTGCTGTAGTGCCTGGAAATGGAATGACAAAAAACTGGGGTATAAAAGTTACCATGAGCTGGCTTA
The DNA here is from genome assembly GCA_013288015.1 of Bacteroidota bacterium. GTDB lineage: Bacteria > Bacteroidota > Bacteroidia > B-17B0 > Aurantibacillaceae > PALSA-968. Next base: position 38,316 of record JABDCR010000020.1, read on the forward strand.
TTTGCACCCGAACCATTTTAGGCCCGATGCAGAAAAGGTTAAAGCTATTTTCAACCTAAACGAGAAGAATTTTATTTTGCGTTTTGCTCAGCTTACGGCATATCATGACGTGGGGAAATCGGGGATAACGACTGAGATAGCGCAGCAATTAATTGATATGTTATCGGCCAAAGGAAATGTATTTATAACATCGGAAAGAGCATTAGAACCTCAGTTTGAAAAATACAGGATACAAATTTCGCCATTAGACATACACCATGCTTTATACTTTGCTGATATGTATATTGGTGACAGTCAGACCATGACAGCAGAGGCAGCAGTGCTTGGTACGCCAGCCATACGGTTTAATGATTTTGTTGGCGAGTTATCGTACTTAGAAGAATTAGAGCATACATTTGATTTGACATATGGTATAAAAACCAATCAACCAGAAAAGCTTTTAGAAAAAGTAAGTGAGCTTTTACAGATGCCGAACTTGAAACAAGACTGGCAAAACAAACGCCAAAAAATGCTGAACGAGCGCATTGATTTTGCCGATTTCATGACCAAGCTTATCGAAAAAAATATCTTAGCATAAATGTTTTATTTATATTTAACTCCTTGAGAGACAGAAGATGAAGAAAGAGTTAATTGCTAAGGAGCAAGGAGAGGAAGTTGTTGAGTTTATTACTAAACACGCCGATATACAATCGGAAAACACCTATGTACTTAAAACAATTGACAGCTTTAATATTGAAGCAATTGAGAATGCAAATTGCAATGCGATTATAAATCTTCAAAAGATAAATGATATACGAGGCATTAACGCCTTTTTAAAAGAGACGAATTTAAAGCTACCTGAAGATGGCATTTTTATTGGCTGTGTAGAAACCAATTTGCAACGCCAGATGCGTATTTTGAGAAAATTTCCATTTATGATTGCCCGAATTTATTTTTTGTTTGACTTTGTTTTTAAACGAGTGTTCCCGAAACTTATACTTACCCGTAAACTTTATTTTTTTGTTACTGCTGGCAGAAACCGTGTGTTGCCTAAAGCAGAGGCTTTGGGTAAATTAGTGTTTAGCGGTTTTAAAATTAAAGAAGTGCAAGAAATTAAAAACCTTACCTATTTTGTTTGTACAAAAACCAATAAACCTATACCCGATAAACATCCGTCGTTTGGTTTCTTTTTTAAAATGCAGCGTGTTGGAAGAGATAATAAGCAGATTACCGTTTACAAAATTAGAACAATGCATCCTTATGCTGAGTATTTGCAAGAGTATATGTATGAGCAAAATAAATTGCAGGACGGTGGGAAATTTAAAAATGATTTTAGGATAACCAGTTGGGGGCGTTTTTTCAGGAGATTTTGGATTGATGAATTACCTATGGTAGTTAATTTTTTAAAGGGAGAAATAAAATTAGTTGGCGTTAGGCCATTAAGCCCACAGTACTTAGGTTTATATACAGATGAGTTAAAAGAAAAACGTATACATGCTAAACCCGGGTTGGTGCCACCTTTTTATGCTGATTTGCCTATAACTTTAGAGGAAATTATGGCATCGGAATCGCGATATTTAGATTTGCATAAGAAGCATCCTTTTAAAACAGACTGGAACTATTTTTTTAGGGCATTAAAAAATATTGTTTTTAAAAACGCGAGAACAAACTAAATACAATGGTTATATTTATATCGAAAAAGACTTATAAATGAAGAAAATTGTACTCCTTTTTTTAGTTTTTCAGAGTTTGTGTTTTACTGCTTTTTCGCAAGAAATAAATAAGCATATATCCTATGGAACTATTTATGATTATTTGGATGAGCTTGCCAATATGAGAGTTATTGAGCTTAATTCGGCTGTAAAACCATACTCGTACAAATTGATTGGAGAGAAGTTAAAAGAAGCCGAAGCTAAACAGGAATTACTTACTAAACGTCAGCAAAAGGATTTAGCGTTTTTTTTAAAAGATTATAACAAGCTATATGATACCGATGGGCATGCGAATTTTTTAGGAAAAGAGTTTAGTAAAGATTATGACCCAAGTAAACATTTGAAGAAACGCTTGGATTTATTTTACTATAAAGATTCTCTGTTTGCATTTACATTAAATCCTATAATTGGGGCAACTTATTCAGAAAATAAAAATGGTACAGCTTGGCATCGTTGGTGGGGGGCTGAAGTAAATGCAACCATAGGAAAACATTTTGGATTTTATTTTAATTTGCGTGATAATGGAGTTAAAAATATTTTGATAGGACCAAATTATTTAACACAAGACCCTGGGGCTAATTTAAAGCCAGGATCGAGTAATAAAGCAGATTTTGATGAAGCGAGAGGAGGCATTACTTATGGTTGGAAATGGGGCTCAATTAGTTTAATTAAAGATAATTTTGAATGGGGAAATAATTACAACGGAGCCAACATTTTTTCGGGAAGGCAGCCATCGTTTGCTTATTTACATTACAAGCTAAAGCCAGCTAAATGGCTTGAGTATAATTATATACATGGTTCGTTGATTTCAGGAATACTGGATTCGTCTAGGACTTATGGAATGGGAAGCAGTTTGCGTCAGGATTTTATTCCAAAATATATGGCGGCTAATTTGGCCACAATCAGGTTTACAAAAAAACTTTTTGTTTCGATAGGGAATTCGATAGTGTATGCCGATAAATATATTCAGCCCATTTATTTAATCCCGTTTATGTTTTACCCATCGGCTGACCATACACAAAACGGAGCGGGTAGTAATGCCGTGGGAGAAAATTCGCAAATGTTTTTAGATGTTAGTTGCCGTAATATCCCGAAAACACATTTATACGGAACCCTTTTTGTGGATGAAATAAATCTGTCGAAAATGTTTGTCCCTCATCAGCAAACTAATTTTTTAAGTTTTAAGGCTGGGGTTAGATTTACCAATATTATTAAAAATACAGCTTTTACGTTTGAATATACCAGAACCAATCCTTGGGTTTATGTACACCCTATATCTAGCATTACATTTGCTTCTAATAATTATAATATGGGTAATTATTTGGGACAAAACTCAGATGAGCTTTACGGAGGGATAAAAATAAAGCCTTTTAGGGGTGTAACATTAGATGCCGGATTTAGTTGGGCTAAAAAAGGGCAAGTTTTGGCATATCAGCAAATTAATGGTGTAAATAATAATGCAGGCACGCCTTTTATGCAAAATATACAATGGCAAAACAAATCTTTGCTTTTAAAGGCCCAATATGAAATAATAAATGATGTGTTTATTTTTGCATCGTGTAACTTTCAAGAAATTATTGGAACTACTTATGGCATTGAGACATACAGCCCCGCTTTTTATTATGGAAACACTACTACCGTAAATGGAGTTAAAGTACCTACTAATGGGAACACGATTACTTTAACAGGTGGGTTAAACTGGGGTTTTTAAGATATAATAGTAACAATTACCTGTGCTTAACTTATTTAGCAGAATAAATTTCCTTTACCTATAATTTATACTTTTCCGTAAAGATTTTAGATGCAGCGGATTTTATTTTCACTCTTTTTTGTTATTGGCATTGTAAGCTCTAGGGCACAAACTATAGAGGGGAATAACGATTGTACTTATAGTAAAGAAATTATTATTCCATTTAATTATTCGGATAATGGCACAACTAAAATTAAACATCATTTAAATCAAACGGTTTTTTATGGATATAGAGATCAGTTTTCATATTGGTATAAGGTTGTTGTGAAAGAAAATGCAACCTTAAAATTTAAAGTAAGTGCTATAAACGATAGTGACGAGTATGCCGTATATGTATATCAGTATAACGAGAAAGATTTTTGTGAAAAGGTTTATTATAAAAAACTTAAATCCGTAAAACCATCTTTTTTTGTAGGGGGAGTGGATGATCCATATGATTTGACAGAAAAATCGTTTTCGGCAAGAAAAGATAATACTTATTATATATCTGTTTTAAATACATCTTTAAATAATTGCGGGCATAATTTTTATTTAATAAATGAGAAAGATACTTTAAAAGTTAAGGCACTTCATTTACCCTGTAAAAGAGATGTGGTACACCTTTCGGTGAAAGATATTACTGTAAAAAACATTCAAAAGAAACCTGATACTATTGTTGCCAAAATTAGTGCGCCAGTTTTTGTTAAGAAAGATTCTGTAAAAAAGGATAGTCTTTTAGATACAAAAGCTAGGCTTGTTTGTAAAATAGTGGATGCCAAGAAAAAAAATAAGATAGATGCTAATCTTACAGTTATTGATGAAACTAGTGGAGAAGAGCTAGTTTCTAGTTCGGGGCATGACTATTTAGTAGAAAAAGGGAAGAAATACAAAATCAAGGCCGCTGCTTTTGGGTATAAAAGCTATGAGCAAAGCGTAACTATAAATAATCAAAGTAACGTAGTTGAAGTTTTACTTGAACCTTTTAAAGAGGGAGATAATTTTGTAATGAAGAGCATTTATTTTTATCCGAACACGTATGCATTAAAAAAATCTTCATTAAATGAGCTTCAAAAGCTTTTAGAGTATTTATTGAGTAATGAAAATATAAGTATAGAAATACAGGGGCATAGTAATGGTGATCATCATATAGCAAAAAATAAGGCGTATAGCACACTTGGAGAGGAATGGAATTTTGAAGGGAGTGCAAAAGCACTTTCGCAAAAGCGCGCAGAGGCCATAAAAAAATACTTAGAAAGCAATGGGATTAAAGCAGAAAGATTAGAGGCTAAGGGATATGGTGGTAAAAAACCAATTATAAAGGACCCTCAAACAAACGAAGAAGGACAGTTAAATATTCGTGTAGAATTGGTTATTTTAAAAGATTAGTTATTTCTTTTCCAACTTAGCTGCTTCGGCTAATGTGATTTTTTTTCTATCATAATGAACTACAATAAATGCATCGGTTAAACCTATGCCACGTACATAATTTTTGGCTTGTTGTGCATCTGCCACTTTTTCGAACATACCGATTGAATATGAAACCCCACCACCAGGCATGGTTTTGCCCATTATAGGAGTTAAACCTCTGAAAACTTCACTAACATTCAGGTTTTTGTAAAAACCAATTTGAATTTGATATACTAAACCCATTGGTAATTCGGCATCTAATACAACGTCTTTATCCCATTCATCATTTGGTCGTTTCATGCTTTTAGAAAAAACAGTTTCTTCTGGTTTAGCCTCAGAGCCTTTGTTTTTATCACGCCTATCAATTTGAGCATTTATACTATCTAATTTAGCTTTTGCGTTTTTATCTTTAAGTTCTAACTGAGTTTCTTCTGTTTCTAATTTTTTTATTTCTTCTTTAATTTTTCCAACTTTTGCAGGGTCTTTTTGAGTTTGAAGTTCAGTAGTTAATTTTGAGACTTCTTTTTTATCCTCCTCTGTTTTTTGATGTAAATGCTCATCTAAAAGGGCAAATAAATTTTGGTCTATATCAAGCTTTGTAGGTTGTTTTGGCATTACCGGGTTTTCAATTATAGGACTTGGTTTGTTTTCTTGGGTTTTACAATTTTTAAAATAAAAAGAAGCATGATAGGCATCAGTAGTAGCGTTGGCGGCATAAAATGTGGCTTGCTTTGCAAAATCTTGTTTTTGGTTAAGGTTTGTTACCTGATTATGAGCTTTTAATAATTTATAAGAGCGAATGGCAAATCTTTTTGCAATATTAGCATAATCTAAAGCCATTAACTCGGAATCAGTTGCGAGAATAATTGCAGAGTCTATAGCCATAATTGATTGTTGTATAAATATAATGGCACTATCTATATTTTTTTCGGACAAATTTTTGTTAGATACGAAATATGCAAGTTTGGAGAATGTATAGGACTGATTAGCCAGTTGGGCTCCTTCGATTATATATTGTCTTGAAAGGCACTCTTTTTTATTTTGAGAATAGCCATAGAAATGGGTAAAAACAATAAAAAAATATGTTACAAATAAATAAATATGCTTTTTCATTTAAATAAGCCAATTTAATTGGGATTTAAAGGTAGCAAAACATACTAAAATCTGCATAGTTTTGAAAAAAGTTGTATATTGCAGGGTCTTAAAGTTTAGCATGAAGAAAGCGTTACTATCAAAAAGCAAATATTATTTGAAAATAGGAGCCTTTTTGTGGGCAAGTGTTTCAGGTTTTTCGCTATTTTCTCAAGTAATTCCTTCTAATTCGGATTGGGTAAATTCGGACCACAAGCGTGAAAACC
>JABDCR010000021.1:0-32558 GCA_013288015.1 Bacteroidota bacterium
TAAAACAAAAAGACCAAGCGGCAGCTGATTTGAAAAAGAAACTAAGCGATGCGCTTTATAATTTTGAAAATAAAGGCTTAACAATTACACAAAAAAATGGTAAAATTTATGTAAGCATGGATGAGTCTTTACTTTTTGCAAGTGGTAAAACTGCCGTAGAACCAAAAGGAATAGAAGCACTAAAAAATGTAGCTAAAGTTTTAGATCAAAACCCGGATATAAATATAATGGTTGAAGGGCATACGGATGATGTGCCAATGCATGGAAATGGAGATATAAAAGATAACTGGGATTTAAGTGTGATGCGTGCTACATCAGTTACTAAAATAATTTTACAAAGCAGCCCCGGCATAGATCCTAAACGCATAAGTGCTGCCGGACGTGGAGAGTTTTTTCCTTTAGACCCGGCAAAAACTGCTGATGCTCGCAAAAAAAATCGTCGTACGGAAATCATTTTAACTCCTAAGTTAGATGAATTATTAAAAGTTTTAGGTAGTAACTAAAAAGCAATTTAAACATGGGGTTTTTATCAGAATTTAAAGAGTTTGCCATGAAAGGCAACGTAATTGATTTAGCTATTGGTGTTGTTATTGGTGGCGCATTTGGTAAAATAGTGTCATCGTTAATTGTGTTTGTGTTGCCTGCAAATCGCCACTTAACTTAGCATTATCTTTTTCGCTGCTAGATAGTTGTCTGTTTAATTTATCCATCAACTCATCATTTAACTGATTAAGTTTATCGTACTTAACGGTAAGTATACGGTAATTATCACCCATTACATTGGTATCGCGGCGAAGCCCTTCAAGATCTTTTGTATCACGAGCAAGTTGATCGCTCATGTCTTTCATTTTTGCCTCATTAGCTTGCGAGCTTGTTTTAAGTGCCGATAACTCATTTTCGCAGGCTTTTTGCTTATCCTGACACTCTTCTAACTGGCGTTGTGGAACACAAGAAGTTAAAAATGCTGCTATTATTATAACGAAGTAAAACGATTTTTTTATCATGGTAAACAATTTATTGTTAGCAAAAATATGCCTACAAGCGTAAATAATTACCGCTTTTTTTGAAACTTTTAAACAATTAATAGCGTATAAGTAAATTAACAATGGGAGCACTTAAAAATAACTGGCTTACTGAAAATCATATTGATTTTGAGTACAAAAAATACATGGTGTTGGGTTACCTGCAAGATGTAAAAAACCAATACGAACGTCAAGAACTGTATCCGGCATTGGCAGATGTTATTGCTCATTATAAAAATCTAAAACAAATAAAAGATAATGCCAATAGTATAAAAAAAGGTTTTGCAAAAGACGTTACCGGAATTGATTGGCAAAAAATGGAACTCATTCATAAACAAGAAAACATATCCGATAATTTATTTCAAGAACTTGAAATGATAATTGATTTTTCAATGCCCTTATTTGCAGATAAAATAAACCTTGGGAAAAAAATGTATGATTATGTAGAGCAAAATTTATCGCTACGAATAGTTGGCATTGCTCCATTACGAAAAGAAGAAGGTTATCTCATTATAAATACAGACAATCAAAAAGAAATTTATGTGTATCAATATGGTTTTTCTGCTTTACAAAATGTGCAAGAGCGTGTAAAACAACTATATACAGAATATATAAGCACATATACGTACACAATTAACAACACTTTCGAGAAAATAAAACAGGAATTAATTTCTACCCGAAAAGACTTACCGAATCCGGCTGTTTATGCTATAAAAAGTGCCGTTTCAACACCATTTACCGAAACACTTTTACCGGTGGCTAAACGCTTTTTTGTAGATAGGTTTGCAGCATAACAAATCTCTATTTTTTTAACCCCGTAATTAGTTTAAATTTGTAGCATAAATCTGCTTTCATGTATAAAAAATTATTTATTAGTCTGTTTTTTTTACTTACAAATTTTAGCTTTTACAGCCAATCCAAATTTCAAAGAATTTTTGAAAAAGGATTTACTACTGCATATGGAGCTCAGCAAACCAGTGATGGCGGTTATATTATGGCTGGTCTAAATCAAGTCTCTGTTACTAACTTTAACTACTTGGTAGTTAAAACCGATGTTAATGGAGATACTTTGTGGACCAAAACCTACGGTGGCATTGGCGATGAAGAAAGTTACGGCATGCAACAAACTACAGACGGGGGGTATATTTTTGCCGGCATTGATAGTTCTTCGGGCTTGGGAGATTATAATGTGTATTTAGTAAAAACTAAAGCAAACGGAGACACCCTTTGGACAAAATCTTATGGGGGAATCCATCATGATTTTGGACAGGCCGTTCAGCAGACCGCTGATGGCGGTTACATTATTGCCGGCTACACAAATAGTTTTAGTACCGGAGGCGATGACGATGTATATCTTTTAAAAACTGATGCAAGTGGAAACCTTAGCTGGAGTAAAACTTATGGAGGCACCTACGGCGATTATGCTTTTGCTGTTAAGCAAACAGCCGACGGGGGTTATATTTTAGCTGGCATTACAAGCAGTTTTGGCATTAGTCCTTATGGAAATATAAATGATTTATATGTACTAAAAACTAATGCTACCGGATTACTTACTTGGAGTAAAACTTACGGACAAAATGGAGATGATTGGGCTTATAGTGTTATTCAAACACTAGATGGTGGATATGCTATTACGGGTCATACAAATATAGATAGTACTGCTTCTTTTAGTGATTTATATTTAATTAAAACAAATTCTCTAGGAGATACTTTATTTACGAAGTCTTTTGGTGGTTCGAATTATGACAAAGGTCTTGCTATTACAGAGACTCAAGATGGCGGACTTGCTATTGGAGGCTCTACATATAGTTTTGGAAATGGGTCAAGTGATGTTTATCTGCTTAAAACAAATGCAAGTGGAAACTTTATATTTAACTCAACTTTTGGTGTTATGGGAAATGATTTTGCTTACACAATATCTCAAACATCAGATAAAGGTTATTTTCTTGGTGGATATACAGAAAATTCGCTTGTAAGCAATGGTAGCTTCTATGCAATAAAAACTGATTCATTAGGCAAAGATGACAGCTGCAACCAAACTATACCAACTCCCACCATTATAAATGGTGTTGCTAAAATAAATAATCCGGCAACTGTTGTAGGTACACCGGCTACTATTACAGCAAATAATACACATACAAATATGAGTTATAGTGTTTCTGTTATTAACCCTTGTCCTATACCAATGGGTATAAAGCAAAGTACAAATAAACAAACGGCATTTACTATTTATCCCAACCCAAGTAATGGAAATATTACAATTAAAACAAACGATTTAAAAGAAAACACACAGCTGATTATTTACAATCAGCTTGGGCAAATTATATTAACTAAACAGATAAATAATGAGCTTACCAATTTAAATTTAGATGTGAATGCAGGTGTTTATCAAGTACGTATTTTGAATGGAAACGAACTTATTTATCAAGCAAAGATTATTAAGGAGTAGCAGGTTGTTTTATGAAAGAAAAAATTGAAACTATATTACAAGAAATAGAAAATTTTTCAGCACAAAGTAAAGAACAAGTTGAAGAATATCGTATTAAATGGCTTAGCAAAAAGGGGGAAGTAACCGTTTTATTTGATGACTTTAAAAATGTAGCTCCTGAATTAAAACGCGAATTTGGTGCTAAATTAAACGAGCTTAAAAACAAAGCGCAGGAAAAAATAAATTTGCTGAAAGAAAAATTTGAATCACAAAATCAAATTTCTTTTCAAAACATTGATTTAAGTCTTCTGGCAGAACCTATTGCCGAAATTGGTTCTCTGCATCCCATAAATATTGTAAAGAAAGAAATCACTAAAATATTTGAGGATATTGGTTTTACCTTAAGTGAAGGCAGAGAAATCGAAGATGATTGGCACAACTTTACCGCATTAAACACTCCTGAAGATCATCCGGCACGTGATATGCAGGATACTTTTTACATACAAACAAATCCTGAAATTGTGTTACGTACACAAACCTCATCAGTACAAGTGCATTTAATGGAAAACAACAAACCTCCTATTCGTACTATTTCTCCAGGACGTGTATATCGCAATGAAACTGTATCGGCTCGTAGTCATTGCCAATTCCATCAAATAGAAGGCTTATATATAGACACTAATGTTTCTTTCGCCGATTTAAAACAAACCATTTTATATTTTGCACAACGCTTTTTTGGTGCCGAAACCAAAATACGCTTGCGTCCAAGTTTTTTTCCGTTTACCGAACCGAGTGCCGAGGTTGATATTTCTTGTACTATTTGTAAAGGCAAGGGTTGTAATATATGTAAACATAGTGGTTGGTTAGAAATTTTAGGTTGCGGCATGGTAGACCCACAAGTACTTACTAATTGCGGCATAGATTCAACTAAATATAAAGGATTTGCTTTTGGCATGGGGATAGAACGCATTGCCATGCTTAAATATAAAATTACCGATATACGTTTGTTTTTTGAAAATGATATCCGTTTCTTAAAACAGTTTCAGTCGGCATAAAATGTCAACTCGTTTAGAGCAATTACAACAAATGTTAGCGCAAGAACCCCATGATGAGTTTTTGCAATATGCCATTGCTATTGAATATTTTTCAGCCGGCAATTTTGAAAAAGCCATAGATTGTTTTAAAACCATTTTATATTCTAACCCCGAGTACTTGGCCGCTTATTATCAAATGGGTAAATGCTTTGAAGAATTAAAACAATATGATAATGCTAAAAATATTTATGCTAAAGGCATAGAACTAGCTCAAAAACAAAATAAAACAAAAACGCTTAATGAGTTGAAAGAAGCCTTATTTTTATTGGAAGATTAAATATTTAGGATAATTCTTTACTATTAAAATAATTTATTTAATTTTCCATTATGTTAAAAGTTGCTTCCTTAAAAAAAATAAAGAAAAGTTTTTTTATCCTTTTATTTTGGTCTTTACACTTCTTTATGCCTGCCCAACAGAATTTTTTTAATGTAAACACTTCTGATATAACTGATAGTGCAAAATTATTTTTTCAGGAACAACTTAATTTTAATGCTCAAACAAGTTCAAATACTACTTTTACATGGGGGTTGGGGCATGGCTTTGAAGTTGGTTTTAATGTTTTTGGGGTAAATTTTGATAATCGTGCTAAAACATTTTTGGTGAATGATAAAGACTACACCGCTCCACTTGGTCCAATTCTTTTAATTAATGCACAAAAAGCATTTCATTTAAACGAGCATTTTAAAATTGGTATAGGTACACAAAGTGGGTTAAATCTTACATCATATTCTAAACAAATCAGACTTGTTACGTTTGACTACGCTACCTTTGTGTATCAGCCTACTCATAAATTAAAATTAGTAACCGGGGCTTATTATGGCAATCCTTATTTTTTAGGTAGCGGAAATGAATTGGGTTGTATGGCCGGTTTTGAGTGGGCCATTATCGAGCATCATTTTCATATTCAAGCAGATTGGTTATACGGAAACAATTCTATGGGAATTTGGGTACCCGGAATGGTTATTTATTTTACAAAAAATATTTCTATGTCTTTAGGTTGGCAATTCCCAAATCCACATACAACTAATTCGCAAGCTTTTGTTTTTGAGTTTACATTTAGAAAATCGTAATCTTCAAAAAATCATTATAAACGTTAAATCCGGTTTTATCCACATAAATTTCTCAATATTTACTACCTTTATTGAGATGAATATGAAAAATTTCTTTTTCATTTTGCTTATTTTCATTACTCATTATCTTTGGGCTCAATCATCTTTTTCGTCTCTTGTTGAAAATGAAAAAAAAACTTTTTTATCTTCTCAAAATGCTTCCAGTTGTGCCATAAGTGATAATTACGACGTAAAATACTATCGCTGTTATTGGAATATAAACCCAGCTATAAACTTTATTTCGGGTAACATTACAACCTATTTTAAACCCCAATCACCTATAGATAGTTTACAAATGGATGCCTCTATTTCTTTAAGCATCGATAGCGTTTTGTATCATAACTCAAAAATTGTTTTTTCTCAATTAACAGGTGATATACTTCAAATACATTTTCCTAATACCATTAATCTTTTAGATTCTATTTCAGTTTTCTATCATGGCGTTCCACCACCATCAGGCTTTGGTTCTTTTATGCAAAAAACACATGGTCCAAATAACGACCCTGTTATATGGACTTTATCAGAACCTTACGGCGCAAGAGATTGGTGGCCTTGTAAAATGACATTAACAGATAAAGCCGATTCTATTGACACCTATATTACCATTCCACCAGGTAATAAAGCTGCCAGTAATGGTTTATTAAAAGAAATTATTCCGCAGGGCAGTAACTTCACTTATCATTGGAAACATAGACATCCCATTGCAGCTTATTTAATTGCACAAGCGGTAACTAATTACACATCCTATACCGATACTGCGCAATTACAAAACGGGCCTATGCCTGTTTTATATTATGTATATCCCGAAGATAGTGCCAATTCAAGAACTACCGATAAGCAGCTTCTCAAAGTAATTCATTATTATGACAGTTTATTTGTCCCTTATTCTTTTGCTGACGAAAAATATGGACATGCTGAATTTGGGTGGGGCGGCGGCATGGAACATCAAACTATGAGTTTTGTAGGAGGATTCCCAATAGATTTATTAGCACATGAATTAGCGCACCAGTGGTTTGGCGACAGAATAACCTGTGGTACCTGGCGCGATATATGGCTTAATGAAGGCTTTGCTGTTTATTGTACGGCTATTAGCTTAACCAAATTATTTGGGGAACAATATTTTACCAATTGGAAATATTTAACAAGTAGCAATATAACCTCTGTATCAAATGGCTCCGTTTATGTAGATGATACAACAAGTGTAGCTCGTGTTTTTGATAATAGATTAACCTATAACAAAGGCAGTTATTTACTACATATGTTACGCTGTATGCTTGGCGACAGTTTGTTTTTTACAGGTATCAGAAATTATTTAAACGACCCAACGCTTGCATTTGCATTTGCAAAAACAAATATGTTACAACAACATTTAGAAAACGTGTATGGCAAGTCACTCAATAATTTTTTTCAGGAATGGTTTTATGGTCAAGGTTTTCCCTCTTATTTAGTTTTATATAACCAAGATGCGAATAAGCAATTAAAAATAACCATCAGTCAAAGTACATCCGATAATTCTGTTTCTTTTTTTGAAATGCCTGTACCCATTGAACTTAAAGGACAAGGGAAAGATACTTTTATTGTTTTTGACTATACATCACCCGGACAAGTTTTTTATACAAATTTAAACTTTAAAGTAGATAGTGTTTTCTTTGACCCTAATCTAAATATTTTATCTTTAAATAATAAAGTGATGAATGAATATGCTTATTTAAGAAGCCTTCAATCATTAGTAGTTTATCCAAACCCGACCTCTGATGTAGTAAATATTGAAGTAAATGATTTTTCAAATTTTCCGAGGAGTGTAGAATTATATAATGTTTTAGGGCAAAAACTATTAGATTTTACTCCTGCTGAGCATGAATTTTCTGTTTCACTTACAAATCTTGCCAACGGAACATATTATCTGAAAATCATTTCTGACGATAAGGTTTACACCCAAAAAATTATAAAAGACAAGTAAGTTTTACTTTTTTAGTATTGGTAATAAAATAGATGATGCATTTTTACCATCATGGTAAATGCGAATAGTAGATTTTACAAAATCTTTTTCATCACAATGGTAAATGTCTATAAACTGCTGCGGATTTCTATCAACCAAAGGGAACCAACTACTTTGAATTTGAATCATAATGCGATGTCCTTTTTGAAATGTATGTGCTACATCGGGCAGCTCAAATTTTACTTGTGTAATTTTTTCAGGTATAAAGGCCTCAGGATTTTCAAAACTGTTTCTAAATTTTCCACGCATTACTTCACCTCGTACCAGCATTTGATACCCACCCATAGGATACTTATCATCTTTTGTATAACTAAATGTATCCGGAAAAACATCTATTAATTTTACTACAAAATCTGCATCGGTAGTAGAAATGCTCGCCAATAAATCTGCCACAACCGGCCCTGCTAAAGTTATATCATTATCAAGTACGTTGGTTTTAAAAGTAAGTACATCAGGTCTACGCGAAGCAAAGCGTTGATCATCTGTCATATAACTGCGTGTACGTTCTAAATGAATATCTTCTGTATAAGGAACAGGTTTAGCAGGATTACTTACATATTCAGTAAAGCTAACTGCTGCTGCATTTGGTTTAGTAAAACTTAAAGATTCTTTTTCATTTAAGTAAATAGATCTTATTTCTACATTTTTAGGAGGCCACTCATTAAAGGTAGTCCATCTATTTTCTCCGGTTACAAAAATAGTTGCTTCCGAAATTTGTTTAACATCGCCTTCTCCTTTTAAATAATAATTAAAAAAAGGCACTTCAATTTTTGAATAGTAGTAATCATTAACTCCTTTTCCAAACTGAACATTACCTAAATGACTTCCGTCAGATTTAGCCCAGCCCCCATGAAACCACGGACCCATAACCAATTTATTATTTGTAGCAGCGCTTTGTTTTTCAATTGTTTTATAAGTATTCCAAGCTCCCCAGCAATCTTCGGCATCAAACAAACCACCTGTAATTAGCATTGCGGGTTTTATATTTTTTAGATGATCGGTTATCGTATGCGTTTTCCAAAATTCATCATAGTTTGGGTGATTCATTTCCTGAGTCCAAAATTTAACCGTATCACCCATATATAGTTTAGTAAGATTTTTCAGTGTCCCTGCTTTCAAGAAAAAATCATAATTATCATCACTATTAAAATCAAAAAAAGCACCTTCTTCGGTAGTAAGCTTTGGACGAGGTTTTCCAAAAAAATAATCAAAGCCATACGTATCTAACAAAAAAAAAGCACCGTTATGATGTACATCATCACCAATAAACCAATTAGTAACCGGTGCTTGCGGACTTACTGCTCTTAATGCCGGATGACCACTTAGCGCTGCCATGGTAGAATAAAAACCCGGATATGAAATGCCGCTTACACCAACTTTTCCATTATTGGTCGGGATATTTTTTATCATCCAATCAATAGCATCATATGTATCACTTGCTTCGTCTATCTCTTTAGGAGATTTTTTATTTTCTATATACGGACGTATATCTTCAAACTCACCTTCACTCATAAACCTGCCACGTACATCCTGCATTACTACAATATATTTTTCTTTAAAATAGTATTTAGTGTTTCTGCTCCAAAAATTCTTAAACTTTTCGCCATAAGGAGCACAAGAGTATGGAGTTCTCATAAGCATGATAGGATGTTTTTGAGAAGAATCTTTTGGGATATATATAGAAGTAAAAAGCTTTACTCCATCTCGCATAGGGATGCTGCGTTCTATTTTAAAATAGTTGCTTACTATCCAAGCAGAATCTTGTTTAAGTTCTTTTGCTTTTTCATCTAATATTTGCGCAGTAAGTGAATTACAAATAAAAATTAAGAATAAAAACTGACTAATCTTTCGCATAAATATTTTGTTGATAACGTTTGTTGGTTTTAAAGTTTAATGCCTATAAGAGTAACATCATCTACTTGGCCCAAGCTACCTTTCCAATCAGTAAAAGTATTTCGTAAAATAATGCTTTGCTCTTCTAATGATTTATCACTAATGGCAAGTAATTTTTCTTCAAGTTGCTTATATTTAAACTTCTTTCCTTTTGGCCCACCAAACTGATCGGGGTAGCCATCTGTCATTAAATAATAAGTATCACCTTTTTTAAACTCTAAAGAGTGTTTTGTAAATGGTTTAGGATTATCGGTTTTACCAATTGATTGCTTGTCTGCCTTAATTTCATTCAATTGTTTATTTGAAATATACCATAACTGATTATTAGCTCCACTCCACGAAATTTGTTTTTTTGGCTTCATCAATTGCTAAAAGTGATATATCCATCCCGTCCTTTATTTCTTCACCGCTCTTTTTAAATGTTTCTAAAACCAGTTCGCGTGTTTTATCTAGTATTTTTCCGGTATCACGCAAACCAAATTCTTTTACAGCACTATTAAGCGCATTACTACAAACCACACTTACCATGGCGCCCGGTACACCATGGCCCGTACAATCGGCTGCGGCAATAAAAACTATGTGATCAATTTCCTCCATCCAATAAAAATCGCCTGCAATAATGTCTTTAGGTTTATATAATAAAAAAGTATTTGGTAATTTTTGCTGAATTAATTCAATAGGCGGAAGAATGGCATCCTGTATACGTTTTGCATAATTAATACTATCTGTAATATCCTTGTTTTTTTCTTCTATAATTCCCTTTTGTTGTTCAAGTTCCTCCTTTTGCTTCACCACTTCGGCAGTTCGTTCAAGTACTTTATCTTCCAATATTTTTTTCTCACTTAATAGTTTATGTTCTCTAAACTTTATATAAGCATAAACCATAACTACAAACGAAATAATGCAAATAATATAAAACCAAATAGTACGATACCATGGTGGAGAAATAGTAAAGGTAAAAGTGGTTGGTTCCGCATTCCAAACACCGTTAGCTCCCATTGCTTTTACTTTAAAAGTATATGTACCAGGGGCAAGCCCGGGATAATCTCGTTCGGTTTGAGTTGTTACAGGCGACCAATCTTTTTCTAAACCTTCTAACTGATATCTGTATTTTATTTTTTGCGGATTATCAAGTGATATGGCAGAGAACTGGAATGATAAATGATTGTCGGAATAAGGAAGACTAAGATTAAAAGGAAGGTTGAACCAAGGCACTACCGAATCTGTTTTTGTTTTCCAGTCAACATCGTTATAAAACAACTTTATAGATGTGATATGTGTTTGCGGTGAATTTTGATTTGTTTTATCAGCACTTGGGTCGTAACAGGTTAAGCCCTTTACCGTTCCAATCCAAATACTATTTTGCTTGTCTTTATATATGGCATTATCATTACACTCTACCCCAACAAATCCATCCGTAGCATTGTAATTTTTTACCGAATTTATTTTCCATTTATCACCAAAATTTATTTTGCTGAAACCTTTATCGGTTCCTACAATTAAATTTTTATCATCTTGAAATACCAATGATTTAATCGAATTAGAACCCAACAAACTATCGTTAGCAACAAATCTAATTTTTATTTTGCCTTCGGCTTGCACATCAAACATGTAAAGGCCGCCATTATTTGTCCCTATCCAAATATTTCCATCAGCACTTTCAGTTAATGATTTAGTATTTTTATGTAGAAGTCCTTCTGCCTCATCATATGTTGTTATAGCACCACCCCCACCATACTTAGCTAATCCACCTCCTGTACCAAACCAAATATCTCCTTTTTTATCCTGAATAATGGCATTGACATCTTTATCGCTAATCATAAGCGTTGCCATATCCATATTTAAAAATTTTATGCCATCATATAAACTAATGCCTTCTTTAGTACCACACCACACTTTTCCATTTTTATCTACTAAAATGCTATAAACACTATTATCAAGTAAATCATGTTCAACAGAATAATTATTAAATGATTTTCCATTATACTTAGCTATTCCGACATCTGATATAGCTACCCAAATATTTGGATTTTTAGATGTTTTTCCGGCAGAGATAGAAAGAACATTATTTCCTAATAAGCCATCTCGTGTAGTGTAGTTTTTAAACTGAGGAGTTGTTTTATTAAAAGTCATTTGCACAATTCCTCCTGCGGTGGCTAACCAAAAATTTCCAAGCGAATCCTGATCGATGCCCTGAACAATGTTATTTTGAAGTCCATCTTTTTCTTTATAATGAGAAAACCTATCTCCCATATATTTGCATAAACCTTCGCTATTGGTTCCAATCCATATATTTTCTTCTTTGTCTTCAAACACACATAGCACTTGGTTTCCAGGCAAACCCTCTTTATCTGTATAATGTTCTAAGTTAAATTTTGACGATTGTTTTAAAGCAATACGATTTCGGATAATTCCATTTTCTGCCGAGGCAAACCACATTTCATTTTTACTTGATCTAAAAATGTCCCACACTTTTTTGGTAGTAAAACCATTATCACGGTTAAATACAGTAACTTTTCTTGAAAGTAGTTCTACCCAATAATCATTTTTAGTTGGCTTATTAGTTGGAGCAATACTAAATACCCCTTCATCAAGCATTCCAAACCATAAGGTGCCATCATTGTCTTCACTAATTGAGAGAATAAAATCACTTGGAATTTCTTTACCACCTCTGAGGTGGTCTATTTTAAAAGTATCTTTTTCGAGTGTAATAATATTTAAGCCGCCAAAAGTAGCCAACCATATATATCCTGCTTTATCTTGGTGTATATTAAAAACAGAGTTGTTACTTAAGCCCTTACGCTCATCAATTACTTGTACACGAAACGAATCTTTACTTACTTCAGTTATTTTGTTTACTCCACCATCATCAGTACCAGCCCAAATATTTCCGTTTTTATCTTCAATAATTGACAAGACAGTAGTACCCGATAAGCCATTCCTTTTGCTAATGTTTTTAAACTTTAAACCATCATATACAATTAA
Organism: Bacteroidota bacterium; assembly: GCA_013288015.1. Lineage (GTDB taxonomy): Bacteria > Bacteroidota > Bacteroidia > B-17B0 > Aurantibacillaceae > PALSA-968. The sequence continues at coordinate 12,532 of JABDCR010000021.1, forward strand.
GCCTTCATCTTTTGTGCCTGCCCATAACCTGCCTTTTTTATCTAACAATAGGCTACGGACAATGTCGCCCGAAAAACCTTCTTTTTTTGAAAATGTTTTAAAATTTATGCCATCAAAACGACATAGTCCCCCACCTTCGGTACCCAACCATAAATAACCATTGTTATCCTGCGTAATACAATAGATAGTTGCCTGTGGCAGCCCTTGCTCTATAGAATAAGCCTGAAAATTATTGCGTTGCGCAAATAAAGAAAAGGAAAACGTGAAAAATAAAAGATAATATATAAATGCCTTCTTTACCATTTGTTATAAAGAACAAATGTAATAAAACAAAAAAGATACAGCCAGTAAAAAAGAGATAAGGCTACTTCTTTATAAAAATAAACTGACCACCTTCATCACCCGTATTTTTTATAGACTGAAATTGAGGTGATTGTTCTGAATTATTGGTTACAGGAATTTTTATAGTTGAAAAAAGCTGGCTTGCATCATAAAACTTACTGGTGTTACCCGTTAAGGCTTTTAAAAAATAATAAGCAAAAACAGAGTGCCCTTCTTTACCACCATCCATTACAGGCTCTATGCCGCCCGAAGTAAGTGCCTGACGAGAAGCTAAATTGTTTACCTCTTTATAGTATCTCTCTGAATTTTCGAAAGGAACACCAATAGTGTTTCCTCTGAAAATATCGCCGCTAAAACAAGCGTCTGAAATAAGCAAAGTATGTTTTGATTTTATACCCGATAAAAATGTTTGGATATCGTTATTAGAAATATAATCGGAAGTAGAAGTTGTTTGTGCATCTACCGGAACCCAATAACCTTTACCCAATTGTTGTTTATACTCTCCATGTCCCGAAAAATAAATCAACACATTATCTTTTTCTTTTACATTGGCAGCAAGCCACTCCATCGTAGTAATAATATTTTTACGCGTTGCCTGCACATCGTATAAAGTTTTAAATACATCTATTTTATATTTTTGTTTCAAAAGTGCTTCTACTGCTTTGGCATCTTTTACACCATTTTTTAAGGGTTGCCAGCTACCGCTATATTTATCAACTCCAATAATTAAAGCATAATAGTCACCAACTTGTAGGGTAGTTGATTTATCAACATTTAATCCTTTAAGTGGGTCGCCGCTACCACGATATTGTGTAGTCTCTTTATTAGTGCTATTATTATTTGAGTTTTGGGTTTGCGGAGGAGTTGGTGTGTTAGCAACAGCAGGTGTTGATGATTTTTCGCCACTAACACTCACTGTATTAGCTGCACCGGTACCATCTTGCATTTCAACCGTAGCACCTTTTATTTTTTGAAGAGGGGCTTCTACAAATGCATCATGCCAAACTATCATCATATCTACCAACTGCATATCCATTTCTTTTCCACCTTTCATTTTTTCCCAAGTAAGTGTAAATCTATCATCATCACCTCTCATAAATAAAATAGGTTTTGTTTTGGTGTGTGTGCTAGCATACTCTTTACCATCGGGCATTTTTACAGCAACTTTTGAAAGATATATAAAGCCCATTTTATCGCCGTTATAAACGCATTTAAATTTTACATTGGTTTTATCCGTTTTTTTCTCCAAATCAGCCATAGAACAATTAAAGTTTCCGGCAGTAAAAGCATTTTGAGAAACAGGTAATTTAAAATCAGGAGCAGAAATAGTGTTTCCGTTAGGCGATACTTTGTATAAACCGTTAACCACAAACGAATAATTTTTTACTGTGTTATAGGCACCTTTTATATTGATGATTCTAGAACCTGATTCATTAGGCTCAATAATCAACATTTTTTCTTTAGGCTGAACCTCGGTACCGTTTATTACAAACTTACTTTCTTCTGCCTTATAAATAATATAATCGCCTGTTTTATTTTGAATTTTTAGTTTGAATTTTGTTCCCGCATCCGTAGAAACAGCATCAACTAAATCAATTGTCACATAATCAGATTCTACTTTAGCATCTTTATATCTAGTTTCTTTTTGAGCTGTAGCTGAATTGAAAGCTAAGCCCATAATGACTACTAATGTTAAAAGTATTTTTTTCATTTTTAAACTATTTATTGTTGTGTTGTTTTTACGTAAACAAAACTAATGCTTTTCTATAATTACACAATACAAAAGTAAATAACCGGTTTTACACTAATTTAGCGTGTTTTGCCGTATTTAATTGTAAAACCTGGCTGGTTTTTTCTCTAATTCCTTCACAAAGTCCGCTATTAGTTACTAACGACTGGCCATAAGAAGGAATCATTTCTTTTAATTTTGATTGCCATTCTTCCGTATTTACTTGGTCTTTAAAACAGCGTTTTAGTAACTCAAGCATAATTGATACGGCCGTAGAAGCACCCGGTGAAGCACCTAATAAAGCAGCAATAGAGCCATCGGCAGAGCTTACTATTTCGGTGCCAAACTCTAAAACACCGGTGTGGTCGTGGCCTTTCTTAATGATTTGTACGCGCTGCCCGGCTTCCTCCAGTTTCCAGTCTTCTAATTTTGCGGTAGGAATAAATTTCTTTAAAGCCTCTAATCTGTCTTCAGGAGATTGACGAACCTGATCTATTAAATATTTTGTAAGTGGAATGTTATGTATGCCAACCGACATAATAGGTAAAATGTTATTTACTTGTAAAGAGTGTGGAAGATCCATTAAAGAACCATGCTTTAAAAATTTAGTTGAAAAACCTGCATACGGACCAAAAAGTAAAGCCTTTTTTCCATTAATAACACGGGTATCTAAATGCGGAACCGACATAGGTGGTGCACCCACCTCTGCCTTACCGTAAACTTTTGCCGCATGTTGTTTTACTATTTCTTCATTCTGACAAATAAGCCATTGACCACTTACCGGAAAACCACCATAACCATTAGCCTCTGGTATCTCTGTTTTTTCTAATAAAGGGAGTGAGCCACCGCCTGCACCAATAAAAAGAAACTTAGTTTCTATGGTTTTTTTGATGTGGGTTTTTAAATCTTTCATTTCAACTTCCCAGTGGCCATCTTTTCGCTGTTCTAAAAAATTAACCTCCTGATTAAGAAACAAACCAACATCAGGCAATGTTTCTAAATGCTTAAATAATAAACGGGTTAATTCTCCAAAATTCATATCTGTTCCCAATTCCATTCGGGTAGCCGCTACTTTTTGGTTTTTATCGCGCCCTTGCATTATTAAGGGCATCCACTCAGTAAGCTGCTGTTTATCTTCTGAATAAACCATGCCTTTAAACAAAGGGTGGTCTTTCAATAAATCATATCTTTTTTTAAGATAATCTACATTTTCATCCCACACAAAACTCATGTGCGGTATAGAGTTTATAAACGCATGTGGGTCTTTTACATATCCCTTTTCCACCAAATAAGCCCAAAATTGTTTTGAGATTTCAAACGAATCGGCAATTTTAAAAGCTTTTGTAGCATCAACCGAGCCGTCTTCACGCTCGGGTGTGTAATTTAATTCACAAAAAGCCGAATGACCTGTACCCGCATTGTTCCAAGCATCAGAGCTTTCGCCGGCAACTATATCTAATCGCTCGTATATTTCAATTTTTAGCGAGGGGTGTAGTTCTTTAAGTATAATGCCTAAAGTGGCGCTCATTACTCCTGCGCCAATTAAAATTACATCGGGGTGCGATGTTGGCGTGTGATGACGGTGAAACAAATGTGATATATGAGACATATTTACTTGATTAAATTTTTATTAGTAAACAAATTTAGATGTTTTTTAGCAAATTATATACCTCATTGTTTTACAAGCAATAAACACAAAGTTTAATTATATTTGTACGAAATATTTATTTTAAATGAAGAAGATTGAGATAGCAGCACATGACCAGACCCCTTTTGTAATTTTAGATAAAGAAAATTCTATTTTCGAAATACGTGGCTACTCTTATCCTGATGAGGCCCTTGAGTTTTATAGCGAGATTATAGAATGGTTTAAAGAATATATTAAAAACCCAAATGCTGAAACAAAACTTATTTTTGATTTAATATATGTAAACTCTACCTCGATAAAATTTATTAATGAAATTTTAAAAAAACTAGACGAATTACTTGCCACCGGAAAAACTGTTGAAGTAGAATGGCTGTTTATGCCCGATGATGAAGACATGCAGCAATTGGGCAATGTTTTAAAAGATTTTCATAAAACACCTATTTCCATTACTGCAAAAAAAATAGGCAAGGGAAACGATAAACAAAAAATGTTTTAAAATTTTAGTTTTAAAATAAACTCAACGGTACATTTATCTGGTTAATCGGAATTAACCACTCTCCTATCTAACATAGTAATTTCTTAAAGTTGGCTTGGTTTACAATTAATAATTGCATGGTAGTTTCACCATAAAACAACAGGCAGATGAAGATGGATTATACAGAAGAAGAAATTACCTACACAGAATTACATACCGAGTATGTAAAATTGTATAAAAACAACAAGGGGCTTATAGATAGCATGCACTACGCGGCCTTTGTTCAACAGGGCATTTTGCCTCAAGAACGACATTTTAAAAGGTTGTTTTCTGACTATTTTATTTTGTACAAGCCCCAAAGCATTATTGGTGGAGATTTATATTGGGTTGGACAAAAAGGCAATTTTAAAATTTTTGCCGTTGGCGATTGTACAGGACACGGAATAAGTGGTGCTATGTTATCAGTGCTTGCTCTTAGTTTTTTAAACTACATTGTTTTGGGTAAAGATTTTACGCACATAGGAGAAGTGTTGGATGAGATGGACAAAAAGTGGCTTGAAACATTTCAGCAAGGCATTGAGTTAGGTTATAATAACGATTGGATGGAAATAGGCATCTGTGCTTATAATGCTGATACCAGAGAGCTACAATATGCCGGTGCTTTTAGTAAACTAACTTATATTGTAGAAGGCGAATTAATTGAATTGGTTGGAAACAAATATCCTATAGGCGGCTGGCAATTAGAAAAGGAGCGAAAGTTTAAAACGCATCAAATTACTTTACCCAAAAACACCACGCTGTATCTTTCGTCAGATGGTTTTAAAGATCAATTTGGTTATGAAAGCGGAAAACGATATGGAAGCAGGCGCTTGAAAGAGTTTTTAAAACGAGTGGTAAAACTCCCTGTATCAGATCAAAAAATAATAGCAGAAAAAGAGTTTGCTTCGTGGAAAAGTATAGAGGAGCAAACAGATGACGTTTGTTTAATGAGCATTAAGTTTTAAGAAAAATTTTCATTTTTTTCAACTGCATTTAATTCATAATCTTTAACAAATTTATCTATAAAACAATTTGGTTTAAGTGTATAAACACCTTTGTATTTGCTTTCAAAAAAAATGGCAACATCCCAAATACCGGTATCTTTTTTATAAGCAGTTATTCTACTTACTACTTTTACCTTTCCTTTTTTAATATGCTTTACTTTTTTTCCAACCAAATCAAAATACCCGGTTGCCTTATGTATAGCGCGCTCTAAGGTCATTTTAAAAAATATTGAATTAAACATCCATTACTCTAAACGCGGTTAGGAGAGGTTCTCCATAGGATGTTCACCATTAGATTTGGCGAAAATAAATTGAATTCTTTACTTCCAATGTTAAGTTTTTATGTAAAAAAGCGACGACTTTACATTTTAATAACAATCGCTTAAAAGGAGTATAACATTCAGCCCATAACAATCTTTTAACTTTACTATGGCTGATTTTAAGTATACTAACATGTTATTGTTTATAGAAATTATTTTCTTAACACACACTTAAAACTGAGTTTAACATTATACAATTTCTTTGTTATAATATAAAAAAACAACCATGACAAAACAAACCAAAAACCCTCTTCAAGACTTCTTATATATATGCGAGTGCATCATGCTTCGTGTATTTATTTTCTTTTCTTTCTCAAAAAAACAATATCATGGCTAAAAAAAGAAAAGTAAAAGTTGCCGTGTTATCCGATGTTCATTTAGGAACCTATGGTAGCCACGCAACTGAAATGCTGCGTTACTTAAAATCTATAAAGCCAGAAGTACTTATTTTAAATGGCGATATTATTGATATATGGCAGTTTAGTAAACGCTACTGGCCAAAATCGCATATGCAGGTAATTAAACATATTACCAAACTACTTGCCAAAGGAACCAAAGTATATTACGTTACCGGCAACCATGATGAATTGTTGCGGAAATTTGTAGGTTTCCGTTTAGGCAAACTACAAATAGTAAATAAAGTGCTTTTAAATTTAGATGGAAAAAAAGCATGGATTTTTCATGGCGATGTATTTGATGTTACCATGCAATATTCTAAATGGCTTACCAAGCTTGGTGCGCATAGTTATGATGCGCTTATTATATTAAATAGAGTTGTAAATTTCTTTTCGGTTAAACTGGGTTATGGTAAACTATCCTTATCTAAAAAGATAAAAAATAATGTGAAAACCGCCGTAAAATTTATCAATAAATTTGAAGATACTGTAGCTGATATAGGCATTGCAAATGGTTATGATTATGCCATTTGTGGCCACATACATCATCCCGAAATACGACAAATAAAAACCAGTAAGGGAGAGATTACTTATTTGAACTCTGGTGACTGGGTAGAGAATTTAACCGCGCTTGAATACAATGATAAAGCATGGACACTTTACAAATACCAAGAAGATACTGTTGCACAAAACATAAAATTAAAAGAAGATAACAATGCTTACTTAAGTTCGGAACAGCTTTTTGAAAACATGTTAAGCGAATTTAAAATTAACCCTGCCACCTGATGAAAATATTATATGCTGTACAAGCTACAGGTAACGGGCATTTAAGTCGCGCTATGGAGATTATCCCTCATCTTAAAAAATTAGGCAAAGTAGATATTTTAGTGAGCGGCATACAAGCCGATATTGAATTACCCTTTGAAGTAAAATATAAATTTAAAGGTTTAAGTTTTGTGTTCGGCAAAAAGGGCGGCATTGATTATTTCCGCACTTATATGAAAAGCAATACTTTTCGTTTAATGAATGAGATAAAAAAACTACCTATTGAAGAGTATGATTTAGTCATCAATGATTTTGAACCCGTATCCGCCTGGGCAACCCATATAAAAAAATTGCCTTGTATTGCTTTAAGTAATCAATGTGCCACCTTATCTCCAAGGGTACCGCAACCAAAACATAAAGACCCTGTAGGTGTTTTTGTGTTAAAACATTATGCCCCTTCAACTGCACAATATGGTTTTCAGTTTAAAAATTTTGCTGAAAATATTTTTACACCTGTGATACGAAAAGAAGTACGTGAATTGGATGTAAGCGATAAAGGTCATTATACCGTTTATTTACCTGCTTACGATGATGAAAGATTACTAAAAAACTTGAGTCGTTTTAAAGATGTGAAGTGGGAAGTTTTTTCTAAGCATAATAAAAATGCAGCTAAACACAAAAACGTTAACATATATCCCATCAATCAAAAAGCATTTTTAAAAAGTTTATCTTCTTGTACCGGTACTTTATGTGCCGCAGGTTTCGGCGCTACTTCAGAAGCCTTATTCCTAAAAAAGAAATTATTGGTTATACCCATGAAAGCTCAGTATGAGCAAATTTGTAATGCAACCGTGTTAAAAACAATGGATGTGCCCGTTATGAAAAGTCTAAAGAAAAAACATTCGGATGTTATTGAAAAATGGCTTAACAAAGGCAAGGTTATCGATGTAAATTATCCTGACATTACATCTTCTATTTTAGAGCGAATAGTTGATGAACAAACGGATAAAAACCATAATTTTACTTTCTCACACTAAACAAATACTCCCTTGCAGCTTAATAGTAAAGATTTTGGCAAAGATTTTATTTGGGGAGTTTCTACTTCTGCCTATCAAATAGAAGGGGCTCATACAACTGACCATAAAGGCTTATCTATATGGGATGAATTTTCTACCAAAAAAAATGCTATTGCAAATAATCATCATGGAAATGTAGCTTGTAATTTTTACGAGCATTATAGTAACGACCTAAAACTAATGCATAGTTTAGGAATTAAAAATTTCCGTTTCTCTATTTCATGGTCGCGTATATTGCCTTATGGCAGAGGTTTAGTAAACTTAAAGGGAATCGATTTTTACAATAAATTAATTAACGAATGTTTAAAGTATGACATCACTCCGTGGGTAACCCTTTATCATTGGGACCTTCCGTTAGAATTGGAAAAACAGGGTGGATGGATTAATCGTGATATTGTAGGATGGTTTACAGATTATGTTTCGCTGTGTGTTACAAAGTTTGGCGACCGCGTTAAAAACTGGATGGTGCTTAACGAGCCTTTGGTGTTTACAGGTGCAGGTTATTTTTTAGGCATACATGCCCCCGGAAGAAAAGGTTTAGCCAATTTTTTAGCCGCTACTCATCATGTAACACTTTGTCAGGCAGAAGGGGCAAGAGTTATAAAAAATATTTATCCTAATGCAAATGTTGGTACCACCTTTTCGTGCTCACATATAGAGCCTTATAGATTAACTAATAAAGATATAGAAGCCGCTCGTCGTATAGATGTTTTGGTAAATCGTTTATTTATTGAACCCGCTTTAGGTTTGGGTTATCCCTTCAAAAAAATTCCACTAATTAACCGAATTGAAAAATACATGAAAGCAGGCGACGAAAAGTTACTGGCTTTTGATTTTGATTTTATAGGCATACAAAATTACACGCGTGAAATTGTGAAACATTCTTTCTTTACTCCCTTTATAAAAGCATCTCTTGTTAAGGCTGAAAAACGAAATGTACCCCTTACAGCCATGAATTGGGAAATTTATCCGGAAGGGATTTATCATTTATTAAAAATGTATAATGAGTACACAGGCATAAAAAAAATAATTATTACTGAAAATGGAGCTGCCTTTCATGATGAATTAGTTGATGGCAAAGTAAATGACAGCTACCGCATTAATTTTTATAATAATTATTTACAACAGGTTTTAAAAGCAAAAAAAGAGGGTGTAAAAGTAGAGGGTTATTTTAGCTGGAGCTTTACCGATAATTTTGAATGGGCAGAAGGTTATCGCCCAAGGTTTGGACTTGTATATATTGATTTTGAAACCCAACAAAGAGTTTTAAAAGAATCTGCACATTGGTTTAAGCAGTTTTTAGAAGTGTCAAACAAAATTGCGGAGATGCAAGAATAAATTTGGTTTAGCCTAAGAGACTTTATTTTAAACAGTTATTTTATTACTGTCAGTTTTTCCTTTATTCTTAATTTTTTATATATTTAACGGAATAATTTTAGATGGAAACTCCTACTGATTGTCATATATACAATTTAACCTGTTATTGGACCTGGATGGGCCTGGATGGCATTGCACGTACTAAAGTGAAGCCACAGGCAGAAGTAACCATAAAAGAATCTTTAGAGAACTCTATTGCCGTAAATGATTTGTATATTAATAAAAAATTTCCACTATTAATTGATGCGCGTGAAATAAAATCAATAAGTAAAGAAGCAAGAGATAATTTTTCTATTAAAAATCGCTCAACCAATATCAATTCTTTTGCTGTCATTATAGAATCGCCATTAAGTCGTATCATAGGTAATTTTTTTATGGGATTAAATAAACCCAGCGTTCCTGCTAAACTTTTTAATAACGAACAAGATGCCATTATATGGCTTAAACAATATTTATAACATATTATGTCTTTAAGTGAAATAGAAACAGATTCTAATAAAATAAGAGGCGAAAAAATCCTGGAAGTGATTATGAGTTATGCTCGTCTCGATTTTAGCGAAAAAACTATCATAAGTAATAAAGGAGATGTATATGATGCCATTGGTGCAGGTGTTAACATGCTTGGCGAAGAGCTAAAAAGTTCGGTTGTATCATTAAGAGAGAAAGAACAATTATTACGTGAGATACATCATCGCGTAAAAAACAACCTGCAAATAATATCGAGCTTACTTAATTTACAAACACATAATATAAAAGACAAAAAATTTCTGGCACTAATAACCGAAAGTCGAAATCGGATTAATTCTATGGCACTTATACATGAAATGCTATACGCTACAACCGATTTAAGCACTATAAAACTTAAAGATTATACCGAAACTCTGTGCAAAAGCATTTATGAATCGTATCGGAAACCTGAAATGAATATAAATTTCTTTGTTCATATACCTAGTAATGTTTTTTTAGAAATAGATGTCATGATACATTTAGGGATGATTTTAAATGAAATTATTAGCAACTCGTTAAAATATGCTTTTGAAAAAAACGAAGGGATTATTTCAATTTCTTTAAGTCAAACAGGTTCTAAATATTACCTTTCGGTTGAAGACAATGGCAAAGGACTGCCAATTGGTTTTATTAGAGAAAAGGACGGCAACCTTGGCATGCAGCTTATTTATATGCTAACTGAACAGCTTAATGGTACCGTAAATATAGAGGGTAAAGGTGGAGTTGCCTATCAAATAGAGTTTTAGTACTAAGTTTTAATTATACAGACTTACTATCCATGCTTAGTTAGTAATAATAAAGAGCCTTTCACAACTAAAAACTCTTTTTATTATAAAGTAGCTTGTGGGTTGCAAATACTGAACTTTTTTAATGGTTTTCGATAGTTTAGAAATTTAATATCAGGATAACAAATCCCTAAGAAGCTTAATTCCTAAATAATTTACAACCTAAATGGAAAGCACCCTCATTTAAATTCATTAAAAACTTCCATCTTTCTATTGATATAAAACTATTGCTACTTATTAAATATCCTATACAATACGTATTTATAATTATATTTGTCTCACAAAACAAGTACAAATATCCATTATACAAGTAATAAAAAGAAAATAAGTTTGCTTCTTTCCAAACTAAGAGTGGTTAGAAAAAAGAGAATGCCGAAAAGCCATAACTTTAAGTGTAATAAATTCATGAAATTCAAAAAAAAGTAAAATGAAAATACATCTATTAAATCACGCTTCAATTATCATAGAATCGGAAGATGTCATTCTATTATTTGACCCATGGTTTTTTGGGACAGCTTTTTCGGGAGGATGGGGATTAAGGTACGACAACCCACTTTGTTTAGAACATGCTAAGCGTTGTACCCATCTCTGGATTTCACATTTCCATCAAGATCATTTTCATGTTCCGACTCTTAAAAAATTATTAGAAATCAATCCTGAAATAATAGTTATAGGAAATCACTCTTTTAATTTTCAACTGGATGTTGCATTAGGTAATATAGGATTTAAGAACATTATATCCTTTAAAGAGCGAACCAAACTAAAATTATCTGATAATTTTGAAATCACCCGATATCCAACAACTGGAATAGACAATATGCTATACCTCTCAATAAAGGGAATAGGTATATTAAATTATAATGATTGCAATTTACCGATTAAGGCGGCAAAAAAAATAAAGAATAAAATTGGCAAGATTGACATCCTCTTTAATAATTACAATATTGCAACGAAAGTTTTAGAATACCCTCTTTCCTCACCGGAAGAAATAAAATCAGGTTTAATTAAAAATTTTGTGGAGAGTTCCAAAATCTTTAATCCAAAATTTATTATTGCTTTTGCTTCAGACCATTATTTTAGAGCGAGTGAAAGTTTAGAGCTAAACAATACATTGCTTTCAAATGAAGATATAATAAAAGTTGACAATTGTGTTATTCCAATATCTCTAGGAGAAAAAATCGAATTTAATGAACTTGATTGTACTTATACTAAAATTGATACTTCTGATCCTATTTCCGTTAATTATACCGATCTAATTCAAGAAAGAAATTCGATTGAATTTGGAGAAATTAAAAAAATGTCAAGGGTTTATGCCTCTAGGATGAAAAAAGCGTTTCTTTACATAACTTTTTGGATTCCAAAATTAAACATTAAAATTTCTGATTTAAATATAATATGCTCATTCAGTTTTCAAAACGGGTTAGAAGAAATTGATTCATCTTCTCAACCCCATATAACTACTAAAAGCGAAGCTTTATATTTCTGGTTTAAAAATTTATATGGTACAGATAGTTTTTGGGTTGGCGCACATTTCGAAATAAACAGCACAAATTTCATACCTTTACAATGGCAGTTGTTAATTGGTCTTTTAACAGAAAATCGATTAGATATAAAATCATTAATTAAAATGTGTTTCACAAGCAAAGGAATTACCTTTTTGATAAACAGAAGAGAAGAAATAACTGCATTAATATTGGGCATGAAATTTAAAGTTGGGTCTAGAAAATAAAACGTACATATGAGAATAATTATAATAAACTTAATCAGGCTTTTTAACAAAATCTCTATTACTTTATCTTTTTTGATAAATAAAGAATATCAACTTTTAATTCCTTATGCTACTTATGCTCCTTGGATTAGAGATAAAGATTTTTTAAATCTTTATAATAAAGTAAAAAAGAATTCACTTGTTACATTATTCCAATGTTGGGAGCTTTGGAAACTAGTAGAGGATACAAAAAAAATCGAGGGCGATATTATTGAAATAGGCACTTACAAAGGGGCTTCTGCAGCTGTAATGGCTACAAAAATGAAAATGGAAAAATCTTCTAACACACTTTTTTGTTGTGATACATTTAAAGGTGTTGTTAAAGCTTCTTCAAAAGACAATTGGTATAAAGGAGGCGAACACAAGGACGTATCATTAGAAAGCCTGCAAAATCTATTTAAAAACGAATTTAAATTGGACAATGTATCATTTCTTATAGGTATTTTTCCGGAGGATACCGGACATACTGTTGAAAAAAATAAATTCAGGTTATGTCATATTGATGTTGATGTTTATTTATCAGCAGTTGATATAATAGATTGGATATGGGATAGATTAAGTGTTGGTGGGGTTATTGTTTTTAATGATTATGGATATCCTAGAACAGCCGGTATTACAAAAGTAGTAAATGAAAATAGGGAAAGGAAAGATTGTGTTGTTATACACAATCTAAATGGTAACGGACTAATGATAAAAACAGGTACAACAATAGCAAAAAAATTATAACAAATTAGCTGGAAGTTTTTTTAAGGCATATTACAAAGAATCTTTTAAAAAAATGCGCTGTACAAATGCTAACGGAATTTTATCTTAAAGATTATCTTTTTTTCTTAGTTTACATTTTAATTAAGTTTGCTCATACCGATATAAGACCGTACTTTTCGCCTCTATTAAACCTTAACTATGGCTACCACTTCAGATATTTCTAAAAATTGTTTTATCCGACATGAAAACACTTTGTTAAAAGTACTTGAATATGATCACATCACACCCGGAAAAGGCAACACCATTTATTCGGTAAAATGTCGTAACATAGAAACAGGCAAACAAAGTGAAGTTCGTTTTCGTTCGGGTGAAAAAATAGACCTGGTACGAGTGGATGAAATGGAGTTACAATATATTTATGCTGAAAATGAATTTTTGGTTTGTATGAATCAGGAAACATTTGAGCAAATACACATTCCTAAAATACTGTTTGCCGATACTATTCAATTTTTGCAAGAAGGAATGATACTAACCATTCGCTTTGATGAAAATGAAAAACCATTAAATGGTGAATTACCAAAATATACAGAGTTATTAGTTACTTATACCGAAGATGGTAATAAAGGTAAATCGGTAAAAACTGCCGAGGTAGAAGGCGGCATAAGTATACAAGTACCCATATTTGTTGCTATGGGCGATAAACTTAAAATAAACATTGAAACGGGCGAGTACGTAGAACGCGTTTCAAAATAAATCTATTTTTACTGCTATTTTTTTGGAGGTAGAGCAAATGCTATGGCATCATGCTCAAAATGTCCGTTATGAGAGCCATCACAAAAAGGTTTATTTTTAGATAAACCACAACGACAAAAAGAAACAATTTCTCTTCCACCTAAATCATACGTGTTTCCGTTTTTATCAACGACTTCTATATCACCCTCTATGCGTAAAGAGCCATTGTTGTTTACTGTAATTTTTGTTTTAGCCATAGTGTTTTGTTTTAGTGATTTATTAAAATTTTATTCCTTCGGCATCAATCATGGTTACCCATTTGCCCATTTTTTTTTGAATGACTCTAAAATGATGTTGGTCTTCGGGTGTTATAAAAGAAATTGCCTGCCCGGCAGATTCTGCCCTACCCGTTCTTCCAATACGATGAATGTAATCTTTAGGCGACCTAGGTAATTCATAATTTATAACACAAGGCAAATATTTTATATCGATGCCTCGTGAAATTAAATCGGTTGCAACCAACACCCTTAGTGTGCCTGCTTTAAATTTGTTTAAAGCATCGGTACGTGCTTGTTGGCTTTTTTTGCCATGCATGGCCATTGCATCTATTCCGTTCTTACGCAGTTTATCAGCAATATTATCTGCCTTATAGGTAGATGATGCAAAAACCAACACTTGTTTCAAATCTTTTTCCTTGATTATATAGCGAAGTAGAGGGCCTTTTTTTTCTTCGCTAACATTATAGGCTGTTTGCGTAATAAGGTCAATATTATTTTCTTCAGCTTCAATTTTAATAATTAAAGGTTTATGCAATATAATTTGATTGATGTTATTTACATCGTCACTTAAAGTTGCAGAAAATAATAAGTTTTGTCGTCTTTTAGGTAAAAGTGCCAAAATGTGGTCAACCTCTTCCTTAAAACCAAGGTTAAGCATTTTATCAGCTTCATCTAACACCAACGTATCTATAGTGGTTAAATGCACTGAGTTTGATTCAACCAACTCTAATAAACGCCCTGGCGTGGCTACTAAAACATTAACCCCCTGTAAGGCCATCATTTGTGGGTTAATAGAAACTCCACCATACACGGCCAAAGTTTTTACAGATGTAGGAAGCCCTAAACCAAATGTTTTAAACACTTCTTCTACCTGCATAGCTAATTCGCGCGTAGGCACTAAAACCAAAACATTTACGTGTCTGTTTTTAGAAGTAATCTTGCCCTGCAAATTCATTAAAATAGGCAGCACATAACTGGCTGTTTTACCAGAACCTGTTTGCGCAATGCCTAATACATCTTGTCGGTTTAAAATCGCAGGTATAGCTTGTTCTTGAATTGGGTAAGGCTGGGTATAATTTTGATTAGCTAACGCTTTTAATAAAGAAGGAGATAAACCCAAAGAAGAAAATAGCATATTATTTTATAAGAGGCTAAGGTAGGTTAAATGACACGAACGTAATACTTTAAACAAAAAAAGTCCAGTTATAAAACTGAACTTTTTCTGTTTATTAAGTAGCGAGATCGGGATTTTACTAATTTAAGTTTTTTCTAGGTTTTACAGGGGTGTTAGGTTATGTTTTTTTTTACTTTTTGATACAATTTTATGTTAAAAAATATCACTTTTAATATCACTTTTGTAACGCTAAATTAAGAATAAAATCTCATTTTGCAACAAAAAAACAATGAATTTAAGAGATTTGAGCCAAATTGCTACCGTCAGGGATTTGGAAAATTTACAAGAGAAAATTATTAATGAGGTTAGAGACTTGCTATACAAAAAGCAAAAGTTAGAAAGGGAATTTTTTACACCGAAAGAGTTTAGTCATATCACAGGACTAAAATATAGTACTGTTGTTTACCACTGCAAAGTCGGAAGGCTGAAGGCAAGACAAGACAAACATGGGTGTTCATGGCAAATTGACACTTCTGAATTACACCGTTTCAAAAATGAAGCCAAGACAAATGCAATTTAACTACTAATTAGATGTAAGATTTATTCAGGCGTATTTATAAGCTGATGCCATAAGCGAGAGAGCCTTGGTATACCTATCAGGGATATTTTCTCACTCATCAATTTCTACTACAAGAAAGTATATTGATGTTACTCAGGAAGCTATTGCAGATATGTATATGAATTTCTAATTTTACTAAAGCCTTGCTTAAATCCGAGTTTTTTTTGTTTATATTTGGTTAAGTATGAAAAAACTAACTGTATTTTTTTTAATAATTATAAGCACTACAGGGCAAATAGTTGCTGAAAACATAGATTCGCTTTGGACTATTTATAACAACAAAACCCAGGCCGATACCAATCGCTTAAAAGCCATACAGGCTATTGCCTGGGGTTATAGAAGCAACAAACCAGATACCGCTATTATATTAGCTGAGCAAGAATTAACGTTGGCGCAGGCAAGTAAGCAAAAAAAATACGAAGCTAAAGCCCTTAATACAATGGGCTTAGCTTTTATGAATAAAAGTAGCTATCCAAAAGCAATAGACTATTTTTTAAAAGCTTTAAAAATAAATGAAGAGATAAAAGATAAACAAGGCATAGGATTATGTTATATTAACATAGGAATTATTTACTACTATCAATCTAATTTTCAAAAAGCCTTAGAATATTATTTTAAAGCCTTAAAAACAAGAGAAGAAATCGGAAATAAAAGAGACATAGCAGCCTGTTATGGTAACATCGGCATTGTGTATCAACAACAAGCTAATTTCCAAAAATCTCTTGAGTATTTTTTAAAAGCTTTAAAAATTTTCGAAGAAACAGATAATAAACAGGGTATAGCAACTTGTTACGCTAATATTGGCATTGTTTATTCGGGTCAAAAAAACTATGCTAAAGCATTAGAATACGATTTAAAATCTTTAAAAATGCGAAAAGCAATGGGCGATAAAAAAGGTGTAGCAATTTGTTATACTAATTTGGCCACTTTATATAACAAATTAATCAATTATAAATTGGCTATATTTTATAGCGATTCTTCTTTAGTGTTATGTAAAGAACTTGGTGATATTAATGAAGCCCGTTATGCCTATCAAGACTTAGCTACGGCATATAGCAAAACCAACAGATATAAAGAAGCTTATGAAAATCATGTAAGGTTTAAACAACTTACCGATAGTATTTTTAATGCAGATAATAGTAAGCAGCTTAGTGATATGAAAACCAAGTTTGAAGTAGATAAAAAAGAAACTGAGTTAAAAATTAAATCAGATGCGGAACAAGAAAAACTAAAAGCTGTCGCAAGTGAAGAAAGGAAAAGACAGCAGGTTATTATAGCCTCTGTGACCGGTGTTTTAACAGTTGTAGTTATATTTTCAATGTTTTTGTATAAGCGGTTTAAGGTTACTGAAAGACAAAAAGTTATTATAGAACAGCAAAAACAAAGGGTTGATAATGCCTATAGCCAATTGCATGAAAAAAATAAGGAAGTAATGGATAGTATTTATTATGCAAAAAGAATACAAACCGCTTTAATTACCTCTGAAAAATATATTGAGAACAGTTTAAACAGATTGAGAAAGCAATCTTAATGTTCAGAAATAATCAAAAAAAATTGAAAGCCTTGTAGTTATTGAATAATTAGACTCTCTTTAAAAGACAGATATGGCAAACAGAAAGGAACATTGGGAAAATGTTTTTGCAACCAAAGTAGAAACAGATGTGAGTTGGTTTCAGATTTACCCACTGATGATGGAAAACTTACAAGAGAAAATTATTAATGAGGTTAGAGACTTGCTACACAAAAAGCAAAAGTTAGAAAGAGAATTTTTTACACCGAAAGAGTTTAGTCATATCACAGGACTAAAATATAGTACTGTTGTTTACCACTGCAAAGTCGGAAAGTTGAAGGCAAGACTGATAAATTTCCAACACCCGAAAAATTTACCACCGAAGGTGGAAAACACGCTATTGAATTTTCCTGTTTCGTGGCAAAAGAAAATAATGTAAACGTATATTTATGTGAGGCACTTGTTTATGATACACAAACAGGTAAATCTGTTTATTATGAAAGAATTAATAACGATGCTTGGAAAAAACAGGTAACCCAACTTCCTGCAAGCCCCCTTCAATAAATAAAAATAAAAGGAAGACGATCAAAGGTGATAATCTTCCTTTTATTTTTACTACCTGTTTCTACAACATCACCATAACTTAGTGTTTACACTGGATAAAAACAGTAAAAACTGATTTTTTCATTTTTACATATTCTGAAGGTAGGAAAAAATTAAGACACTTAAAATAAACCAGTATATCTAATATTTTTTATTAAAATCCTTCTTTCTCTAAGTAAATAACAGCTCCCTTCAGCAATTATACTAATTTTTAAATTTTCAACTACAATAGGTGTGGTATCATCTACAACATCAATGTTTGTGGTACCAATTTTACTTCCATCAATAAGAATAATCATTCCTGACCCCATGCATTCTGCCATATTTCCTTCTGAAATAATTAACGCTGTATTTTCTTCTAATCCAATTCCTAAACAGAGTCTATTTAAAGTAACGGCGTGTGCCAACCTTGCAAACCGACCTCTTTTAATAAAATGTGTATCCACAATAATATCTTTAATTAAATCAAGCCCTTTGCTCATTTCAATTTCTCCTTTGTAAAGTGCGGCTCCAATTACACCACCTGTAATAATTATTTCTGGCATTGCCATAGCTCCGGCACTTGTTCCTCCAACAATAAAATGCTCATCTGAATAATATTTATTTCGAATGGAAGCTAATAATTTTGTTTGAACAATTAAAGAAATAAGTTTGCTTTGGTCTCCACCTGTAAAGAAAACTGCGTGGGCATCTTCAATTCGTTTTATTGAATCAGGATTATTTGCATCCTTAATACTTTCAACTTTTATAATCCCAACCTCAGTAAATCCTTCCTGCTTAAATGAGTTTATATATAGTGCTTCCATTTCTAAAGGTATAGAAGAGGCTGATGCAATAATTTCAATAATATGACTTGTTCTGGGAATTTTTGAAATGAGAGTGCCTAAAATTTCGAAATGAGATTTCGTTTCTATTTTTTTATGTACAATTAGGTTTTCTCCTACAACTTCATCTCCTTTATCTTCATGGCCGCCAATTATTAGTAACTTTCCTTTGGGTATCATATTAACGAAACGATTTAATTAATTTAGTAACTTGTTCAAGCCCCATTTTTAAATTTTCTTCTGTCGGCCCAAATGAAAAGCGGATATATTGGTCAAATTTAGATTTCGTTTTATCCGTGCTAGGTCGTATATCAAACATGCGCCCGGTACAGTTATCACCTTATATTTAAGAGCTTCTTTAAAAAAAGAATCGCAATTATTTAATGGTATTGGTAATTGACTAATATCAGCCCAAATATAAAAGGTACTATTTGCATCATCTGAACAAATTAGTCCATTTTCACGTAATGAATTTAACATGAGACTTTGCTTTTTGCTAAAAACTTCTCGAAGAGCACATGTTTCCATATTTGCCCTTTTAGGTTCTAACAGTTTAAGTGCGGCTCTTTGTATTGGCAAACTTGGCCCTCCATCTATTCCACTTGCGGTTCTCCCAAAATTCTTAATAATATCCTTAGAGCCTAAAATCCATGCAAGCCGCCAACCGGGATAACGAAACGATTTAGTTAACCCATCAACAATTAACACAGGGTCTGAATTTACATCTTCTATAAACTCTGCTGTTGATATAGGTGAAGCTCCTGCTTTTCCATTTTCGTAAATAAAGTGGGAATAAATTTCATCAACAATAAGTGTACAATTTTGTTCTCTTGCAATTTTAATATATGTTTTTAATTCTTCGTCTTTAATGACATGTCCGGTTGGATTACAAGGATTACTAAATAAAAATGCGTCTAATTTTAATTTTTCTATTGCTTCTGCAAATTCATTAAAAGGGACAGAATAATTATTTTCTTCTTTTGTTGGAATACAGATAGGCGTGATTCTATCTAATTGATAGTTTAACATATCTTCATAAGCGGGATACTCAGGGACTTTATACCCTAATCGTATTTTTCCAATAGTAGTAAAAATGCGTGTAAGGGCTAAACGCCCACCCATAGCAATACTTACATTATCTGCCGTATATTTAGATAACTTATTTTTTCGGTAAAGTTTATTATAATAATCTGCAATAGTTTCTCTTAAAAGCTCCATTCCATTTAATGGCCCGTACTTATTATCATCCCGTTCAATATGAAACTCATTAATTCGTGCAGGCGCTCCTTTAATTTCTCCAACCTCCGGTTCTCCTTGACCAAGATTAGCCCATTGAGGGTTTCCGGGATAAAAACCAAGTTTAGCAGCCTCATCCATTACCCAAATTACTCCAATGTCTTTCACTTCATCGA
>JABDCR010000021.1:32568-41057 GCA_013288015.1 Bacteroidota bacterium
TTTATATTTATTTTTTTGTTCCATTTATATTGATTTTTTTATTCTTAATGCGATTCTTCATCTCATAACTGAGAATTACTAAAAAATAAAAAGTAAAATCTCCAGTGATTTTCCCAATAAAAATACCGAGTGTAAAGTTTTTTAAAATAACAGGAAATAAATACATGAAAAATGGTCGGAGTATTAAACCATCAATTATTCCTACTGGGCCAAATTCTAAAACGATATGGGCTACAATTTTAGTGAAATCCGAAAAAGAAAATACTTTTTTTTCAATCTTGTGTTTTTTATTTTCAGTTAAAATATTCCTAATTAAAATAGTTGAATAAAAACCAAAAGCCTCACCAAAGGAGCCAATGTATGCAGTGAAAACTAAGTTTTGATAAAAAAATTGAGTTACACAAGCGGCAATTAGTGCTGTTATTGTTCCAATAATTTCAGCGGGTAAATATCGACTAAGCCATTCTTTAAATTTTTTTTTTGGCATGGTTATTTAATAGTAGTTTTAAATAACAGGGTATGCTCGGCCAATAGCAGTTCCCATTTTATAATGCAAAGTTTTTTGTGCGGTTAAACAAACATTACTTGATGATTCAAACACCAAAATGATATCAGATCCACCGAATTGAAAATAAGACAATTCTTCTCCTTTACGGACTGTGACACCAACTTCAGCTGTAATAATAACAGAAGATACTTGTGACATACCAATGGGTAAAACGGCTACAAGTCCTATTGGTGTATCAAGAACTATTAATCCTCTTGTTTGGGCAAATTGATACCCAGCTACATCAAAAGAGTCATAAACTCTTTTTAGTTTCAAAGTATGTGTTTCAGAATTTTCTTCAACAGCTCTTGCTTCTACTTCTTGATATACCTGACCTTGTATAACCCTTGCCTCTAAAACTTTTCCACCGACCGGGGCATGCTGTCTATGATAATCGGTAGGCCCCAAATAAGAATGCATAAAAATTCCGTTTTCAAATCGAGCTTTGTAAGGGCTTCCCTCAAGCAACTCGCTTATTTTCCAATTCAGGTTTTTAACTGTTACATTAGAATCCTTTCTGATTTCCCATTGCCCGCCGAACGTAGAATCTGCTGGCATAACAATTAAAGAATTATCTGATACTGTCGCTATGGGACGATAACCAGGCTTAAAATGCCTTGCAAAAATTTGATTGAAGGATTTCCATCCTCCATGAGGGCGAGAATATTCCTTCATATTATAATATGGTGAATCATAAAATGATTTTTCAGATTCCGCCGTTAATGATTCGGGTGTATCATGAAATGCACCAAGTGCATTAGCGTAATCCACTAACCATTGAGAAAATGGAGTAAGTGGAAGTGCCTTATCTTGTGGGGTTACTTTATTTTGCAATGATAAAACGGGCTCTTGGTCGGCAATAAAATACGAAGCACTTAAGTGATCATTTACATTTTCTCCCGAAGAGTTTTCTGTGGGAATCCAATACAAAAATTCGTTCATCCAGTTTAAATACTGTTTAAGTGTTTTTACATTTTCTATAAGCGGTACGCGCTTTTCATAGGCAGCTTTAATGGCTTTTTCAAAATCGGCAGTCCAATTATTTTTTTGTATCATTTCATTCAAGTCTTCAATAACTTGATGATACTTTCTTTTAGTTGACATGTTTTTTAATTTTGTTTTTATAAATGCTTCTTTCTTATTGTGTGCGGGCTATTATTTTTGCATCAAGGGTAACTCCAAGACCCTTTGCTATCATTGCTCCTAATTGAATATCCATTCGAAAAAAATGGCATAATTGTCGGTTAACAATTTCATCTTTTTTTTCTCCGCTTATGCCTGTCATGGAGTTTATAATATTGCTTACTAAATTTTCTCTGTCTTGTTCATTCAATACATTCCTGTACAACATGCCGGGTTGAGTATAATGGTCATTATCTTTTTCATTAGGGTCAAACCAATCTGCAATATTAGATTCTAATTTCATTGCGGACTCTCTATAGTTTTCATCAACAATTATATTATCAAAACTATTTGGTTTATAATTGGCTCCCGCTCCTCCATTGTCTTCTGTCTGCATAAATCCATCTCGTTGATAATTAGCCACTATGTAAGGGCATTTATTTACAGGAATTTGTTCGTAGTTAACCCCTAAGCGATAACGTTGTGCATCGGGATAAGACAGTAAGCGACCTTGTAGCATTTTATCAGGAGAGTACCCAATCCCATTAACTACATGTGCTGGAGCAAACGCAGCTTGTTCAACATCTCTGAAATAATTTTCTGGAATCTCATTTAGTTCTACAATCCCTACATCTATCAATGGGAAATCTTTATGGCTCCAAATTTTTGTAACGTCAAACGGGTTGTATTTTAAATTCTTTATTTGCTCACTAGCCATCAACTGAATTTGTAGAGCCCATTTCGGAAATTTTTTCCCTTCAATAGCCTCTACTAAGTCACGCTGTAAATAATCAGGATCTACACCTCGCATTTCATTAGCTTCTTTACCTGTAAGGTTTTTTATGCCCTGCATGGTTTTAAAGTGAAATTTGACCCAAGTCAATTCATTATTTTTATTAATTAAGGAGAAAGTATGGCTTCCAAAACCGTGCATATTACGGTACGAAAACGGTGTTCCTCTATCGCTCATTAGTATCATTACTTGATGTAAGCTTTCGGGATTTAAACTCCAAAAATCCCACATCATAGTTGGGCTTTTACAATTTGTTTTTGGGTCGCGCTTTTGTGTATGAATAAAGTGGGAAAATTTTTTTGGGTCTTTAATAAAAAATACAGGGGTGTTGTTTCCAACCAAGTCCCAATTACCATCTTCGGTGTAAAATTTAAGTGCAAAACCACGTGGGTCTCTTTCAGTATCTGCACTTCCTTTTTCACCCCCGACTTGCGAAAAACGAGCAAACATCTTTGTTTGCTTTCCAATTTCAGAAAATATTTTTGCTTTTGTATACTGTGTTATATCATGGGTAACAGTAAAACTCCCAAAGGCTCCTGCTCCCTTTGCATGAACAACTCTTTCGGGAATTCGTTCTCGATTAAAATGGGCCATATCTTCTTGAAGAAAATAATCTTGCAACAAAATAGGCCCTCTATTACCAACCGTCATAGAGTTTTCAAACTCACAATATGGCCTACCGCTTGCAGTTGTTAGTTTTTTTTTCTTCATAATATTCAAATGATGGTTTTAAAATTAGATTCTAATTTTCTTGTCTTATTTAGCCCTCCAATTTTTTTTAATATTAGTTTTCTTTGTTTTGTCGGTCTTAGTATCTATTCCTGTTTTATCTGGATTAGCTTCTCTTTTAGGTTTATCAAACCTGTTAGCTCCCTTTTGAGCTTCAAAGTTATTGGTTTTAGTTTTATCAGAACCTGTATCTGTTCCAGTTTTGTCCGCATCGTTATCCTTACTAGTATGATCGGCATTACTAACCAATTTTTTTGATGTTTTGTTTTTATCTATGTTTTTCATGTATTTAAGATTTACTGATATTATTTATTTGACTAATCTCTGATTTACAAATCAGAAATAATTTTTTGCATCTCTTCCTTTGTTTTACCTAGCTTAGTTTGAAGTCTTCCCAACATTTCTTCTTGTTTACCTTCTACCAACAATAAATCATTATCTGTTAGCATGGCAAATTTTTGTTTCAACTTGCCACTTGTTTTGTGCCAATGTCCTTTTAATTCAGTTAGATTTTTCATGGGGTTTTAGTTTTATTTGTGAAATAATTTTCACCTCACAAAGGTGACTAACTAAAAACCTTTAGTTGTTACATAATGATGTAAAAACGTTATATCATTCACTCATTTATATAATGGTATTATTCAAAAAAAAGAGCCCCATTACAAATTGTAATGAGGCTCTTTTTTTGAATAATTAGTTTACTGTTGCGCAATTAGCTTGCCCGATTGTATTATTTTATTATTGTTGTTGAGTATTTTATAGAAATAAACCCCTGAAGAAAGGTTACTTGTTTCAAGTGTAGTTACTTGTTGGGTAACTGCTAAACTCAATACTTCAGCCCCAAAAACATTATATATTTTTAATTCGCAGTTATTAATTTGTAAGGCATCATTTATATTAATTGTTGCTGATGTGTTAAATGGATTTGGATAAATAGTAGCAGTTTTATTTGCTGTACCTAAAACTGCAATGCCTGTTAATTGGCAACCGCTAGTAGATGGTATAGTTACAGTATCTGCTACAGTGTGTACAGCCCCTGTGGTTGAAAAAGCTCTTCCGTTAAGTATAACTCCTTTAGCCAAGCTAATAGCGCCATTTTTGGCAATAATGGTTCCGTTAAAAATAGAATAATCATTTATACTTACAGCACCATTAATATCCCAATACACATTTTTTGCTTGTGTTCCGTTGGTTAAAATTACTTTTGAATGTGTACTTGTAGCAAAAGCTCCAAATACTTGAATAACAAATACTGCATTTGCATTACCCATTCCGTTTAAATAAATTGTATCTGTAAATGTTACCGCACCATTCATAACATAGGTGTGTGGTGTAAGAACTAAATTCATTCCAAATTTTGGAGGATACATTAATTCAATATCTGGTGTAAGTGTGTTTAAATAAGTATATACATTACCTAAATCGGCTGCGCATTGTGATGTAGAGCCATCAGGAATTGGGTGAACTTTACCATTAACCTTTAAAGTATCGTAGTTAGTAGTTAAACCTACATTTGTTCCAATATCACCTGTAACAACTGTTACTGTATCACCGTTTGCAACCGGACCATCAGAAGAAAATATAGCGTAACATGCTGTAGATGCTAATGCAGGAGGTGTTGGTCCTGTAAGTAAAGTACTGTTGCACCCAACCGGAGTATATACCATTGAACCGGAAACAGTAACTGCACCTGAGGTAGAAAGTGCTCTTCCTTCAAGTGTGTCATTTGTGTTCATGGTAATTGCTTGGTTGTTTGCAATAACAGTTCCTCTCATAGTGGTACCTGCAGCCATGCCGACTGTACCTTCAACTTTCCAAAATACATTGCAAGCCTGAGCTCCATTACTTAATTTTACTTTTGCATTAGTACCCGTAGATAAAGCACCTTGAATTTGGAAAATAAATATAGCATTTGCATTTCCTTGTGCGTTTAAGGTAAGGTCTAAGTTTAAAGTTGATGCGCCCGCAATATGATAAACACCTGCAACTAGATTTTGACCATTTCCAAGAGATGGAGCTATAGAAAAAGTTGGAGTTGTTGTGTTCAGTTGGTTATACAACGAAAGTAAATCAGTTGTACACTGTCCACTTGCACCATCTTGGTCGTGTATATTTCCGTTTACGTTTACAAAAACAGTAGTTGAACCGTTGTTTGTTCCTATGTTTCCTGTTAGTTGAGAAATTCCGTTTATGTTTACCGCTCCTACAGAGGTAAAAAGAGCAAAGTTAGATACTGTGCCCATATTTGGAGCTTGCGCAAAATTTTCCTTTGGGAATAATAGGATGGCTGTTGTTACGCCTAATAATAGTTTTGTTTTCATTTTGGTTTAATTAAATGTGAATTAATTTTCACAATGTAAAATTGAGTTTATTTAAAGTGTTAAGTGTTATATAACTTTGGTAACAAGTTACATAATTCACTTATTGATATTCTATAAAACAAAAAACACCATCCATTTAAGAATAGTGTTTTTATGAACTGCCCTTGTTTATTTTTTTACAATAATAAACTCAGTACGTCTGTTCATTTGATGTTCTTCTTCAGTGCAAGTAGAAACTACATTTCCTTCGCAGGCACATCCGTTCACTAAATTTGTTTCACCGTAACCTTTACCATATATGCGTTCGGGTTTTGTAATTCTTGCTTTTATATACCAAGCCGAAACTTTTGCTCTTTTGTCAGATAGTATCTGATTATATTCATAAGTATCCCTACAATCGGTATAGGCTTTTAATTCAACAACCATGTTAGGATATTCGTTCATTACTAGAACAATTTTATTTAATTCAGCTACCGCATCCGGACGAAGATTATATTTATCTAAATTAAAATAAATAGGTTGATTCAATACAGATTGATTTAGCTTCACTATTTTTGCTAAATCAGCACCTACTTCAACTTTTTTAGCAATGTGTTCTTCTCTTGTAAGTAATATAACATCTGCTCTTACAATAAATTCTTTTCCAAATGTATTTGCAATTGTATCGCCTTCAGCATATTTGTCTTTTGTACCGCTTAATTTAAATTTCTTATCCGAGTCAACAAAAAAAGCAAAAGCACCGTTTGTTTTAGTAGTCATGGTATCAATTTTGCTGCCCGCATCATTAAGCAAGGTGATAAACGTGCTAGAAAGATGATTTCCTTCTATATCTTTTGCAAATCCTTTTATTTGTTTACCAATATTTAAGCCTTTTAATATATCAACAGCATAAATATCATCATCTCCACTACCACCACTTCTGTTAGAAGAAAAATATCCTGTTATTAATTTATCATCTGTTATTAAGGCAAAATCATCGTATTGTGTGTTTAAAGGCGAGCCTGCATTATACACAGTACCCACTTTTGCATCATTAACTAAGCAAATAAAAATATCTAAACCACCTAAACCAAAACGTCCGTTAGAAGCAAAAAATAGCACCCCATTATTCTCTTCAAAAAAAGGAAACATTTCATCTCCTTCTGTATTTAAGTTGTTACCCATATTTTCCGGAGCCCCCCAAGTTCCTTTTTCGTCTTTTTTAATTCTATAAATATCTGTTCCGCCATAACCACCAGGCATATTGCTTGTAAAATACATAGTACTTCCATCCGCAGTTAAACATGGTTGACCAACTGAATAGTCTTTATTATTAAGAGCGAAAGCCTCCGGTTGCGACCATTTCCCCTCTTTATAACTACGGAAATAAATTTCGAGGTTCACAATGCGGTCTTTTCTTTTTAATTCATAATTATTTCGTGTATATGCCATATAATTACCGTCTTTGCTGAAACTTGCAGGACCATTATTCATTTTGCCATCCAATTTTTTATCAAAAAGTGCAGGAGATTTCATTTGACCTTGCTCTATCTGAGACACATAAATATTCAAATAGGGTTTTCCATTTCTATTTGATTTTCTTTGAATTAATTTAGGTAGTGCCTTGCTTGATGCAAAAACAACTTCATCTTTATAATACGATGTGCCAAAATCTTCTGCATCTGTATTTATGTTCAAATGTTCTACTTTATATTTTCCATCATCTTTTAATAAACTTGGTAATTCGGCTCTATTAGCTATATAGTTTTTTGCGCGCAAATCAGTTGGCTTTAGTTCGGTAAACTTATCCATAGCCTTATTCGACTCTTGATACTTACCATTGTCTTTTAAAATCATGGCATAGTCATAATAATCTTCTGGCAAATTTCCCCCCCCCTGTAATTAGCAATTTTGAATATGCTATCTCAGCTAAGGTGTCTTTATTCTCATCTTGATAACTTTTAGCCAACTTACGCTGTCCATCTACACTCAAATGTTTTGCGTGTGTATAACAATCAATTGCTTTGTTAAAAGAGAATACAAAATAGTACTTGTCTCCTTGTTTTTCTTTGTTTGATTTTTCTTGAGCAAAACCATTAACGGTTAGGCCAATAAATATAATAGTTGGAATAAATAATTTTTTCATTTTTTAGGTTTTTATATAGTTAAAAATATCTTGGAGAGTGAACTTGTTTTTTCTCAAAAAATAAGAAGTCGTATCGTAACATTATTTCGTGACTTCCTTGGTTATATACTGATGTTTTCAATCCATAAGAAAAATCGTAAGAATAGCCAATATGCAATTGGTCAGTAATATTAAACCCAACCAATGCTCCAAAAGAATCGCCTGTGCGAAACATAGCGCCAAGCAATAATCTTTTCATGATGATAAAAGATGCTGTAACATCTAATTCTGCCGGGGCACCTGATGTTACTTTTACTAAGCCGGTAGGTTTAAAAGCAAGGTTATCGCTTAAATTAAATACAGCTCCGGCAATTAAATAATAATGCCTTTGCTCTTGCCCAATTAAGGGGGCTCCGTTAGCTTGAGTAATAGATGAATAATTGCTTTGTATTAAATTAGAAGTTGAAACACCCGCATAAAAACGTTCTCTTGAATAATAAGCACCAAACCCAACATTAGGAGTTACATGATTGGTTATATTATTTTGAAACGTTGGGTCGCTTTGTTGATTTAATTGAAGTGCACTTAAGTTTGCTTGAAAAATATTTGCACCTGCACTTAAACCTAAAGCTAATTTAGATTTTTTAGTCAGGGTTATTCTATAAGCAAAATCAATTACAAAAGATGTGTTGTTTGTTGGCCCGATTTTATCATTTGATACTGAAAACCCCATACCAATATGCTGATTTTTTAGAGGCGCATGCATGGTTATTGTTTGATTAACCGGCGCACCTTTAAAATTAACCCACTGCGAGCGAAAGAGCCCGGTTACAGTTAAAGCATCTCGGCTTCCGGCATAAGCTGGATTAATTA
>JABDCR010000022.1 GCA_013288015.1 Bacteroidota bacterium
GATAAAGTGTTGTTCGAAAAAATAACCTTTGGTATCAGTCGCGGAGATAAAGTTGCCTTAGTAGCCAAAAACGGTACAGGTAAAACTACCCTGCTAAACATACTAAAAGGTGTTGAAATAGCTGATGAAGGCCGTATTTCATGGAGAAAAGAACTTACAATTGAATTTCTATCGCAAGAGCCTGTGTTTGATGAAGAAATGACAGTAATTGATACTTTACTGAATGCCAAAAACAAGTTTACCGATGTAATAAAACGTTATAACCTTGCAGTATCAGGCGACCCAAGTGTGGACATGGATGCGGTTATTATGGAAATGACAGACCTAAATGCCTGGGATTATGAGAATAAGGTAGAGGAAATTTTATCGCGCCTGCAAATAACACAGTTAAAGCAAGCCATGAAAACCTTAAGTGGCGGTCAACGTAAGCGTGTAGCTTTGGCTAGGGTTATTTTAAACAAACCTGATTTATTGGTACTTGATGAACCTACGAATCACTTAGACATTGAAATGATTGAGTGGTTAGAGAATTATTTATTTGATAATGATTTTACCCTTTTAGTTGTTACCCACGACAGATATTTTTTAAATAATGTTTGTAACCACGTAATTGAAATTGAAAACAGCCAGCTTTACACTTATAAAGGCAACTTTGAGTATTATTTAGAAAAGAAGGCCGAGCGTATGTTGGCTAACGCATCTGAAATTGATAAAGCAAAAAATTTATATCGCCGTGAGTTAGAATGGGTACGTAAAATGCCCCGTGCACGTGGTACAAAATCAAAATCGCGTGTAGATGCTTTTTATGATGTAGAAGAAAAAGCAAAACAGAAAAAGGAGGACGACGGCGTAGAAATGTCGGTAAAAATGAGCCGATTGGGAAGTAAGATTTTAGAGCTTCACAACATATCTAAAGCTTATGGCGAGCGAAGATTAATTGACCACTTTAATTACGTTTTTAAAAAAGGCGAAAAGATTGGTGTGTCGGGTGCTAATGGGTCGGGTAAAACAACTCTACTAAATATCATCCAAGGGTTTGAAGAAGCTGATAAAGGAACCATACAAACAGGTGAAACAGTAGTGTTTGGCTACTATTCTCAAAAAGGAATGGTGCTAAAAAACGACAAACGAATTATAGAGACCGTAAGTGATATAGCAGAATACATTCCCTTAGCAGATGGCACAACGTTAAGTGCGGGTAAATTATTGGCACGCTTTAATTTTCCGCCACATGTTCAATATCAAAATGTGTCAACCCTAAGCGGAGGAGAAAAACGTCGTTTGTTTTTGCTTACTATTTTAATGAAGAACCCAAACTTCCTTATTCTGGATGAGCCTACTAATGATTTAGACATTGCAACCCTACAAACCTTAGAAGATTTTTTAACTGAATTTGGCGGCTGTGTGCTTATTGTATCGCATGACAGGTACTTTATGGATAAGCTAATAGACCACCTTTTTGTATTTGAAGGACAAGGAGAAATTCGTGATTTCCCCGGCACTTACACTCAATATAGAATTTGGAAGGATAATCAAAAGCAGGTATCTGCTAAAAATCAAATAGCAGAAAAACTAGCGGCTAAAGTTGAAAGTAAAGAAAAAACCGAGGTTAAAGCAGAAGCAGCTAAACCGATTTCTACTACCAAAAAGTCGTACAAAATTTTAAAAGAAATTGAAGATTTAGAAAAGGAAATTGCCGCATTAGAAAGTAAAAAACAAGAGTTGGAAGCTGCACTTACCAGTGGAGAAACCGACCATGTTATACTTCAAAAAACGGGTGAAGATTTAGCTGAGACAATTAAGACTTTAGATGCTAAAAGCTTTCGTTGGTTAGAGTTACAAGACTAATTTGATTATTTTAGCTTAATGAAGAACATACTTTCACTCTTCTTTATTGATCAAGATAAGTTACGTAGTCAAAAATATATTTCTATTGTTAGTTTATTTATTATTGGCTTTAGTATCCTATCTATTATAGTGGGGCAAGACGTCAGTTTACAAGGAGATTTCACTGTTTTTTGGCAAGCAGGTAAAAACTACATTAACGGAGTATCGTTATATAGTCAGATTGGTGGGGCAGAAAGATACATCTACCCTCCTTTTGCAGCCATGTGCTTTCAGTTACTTGCTTTATTTAGTTTACATCAAGCCGGGGCTTTGTTTTGCTTTTGCAACCTGCTTTTTTGGGTGATGATTATTTACTACACACAGAAAATTATTTTACAAGTAGCACCGCAAAGCACTCATGTTAAACTGGCTTTGTTTATTGGGTTTATTTTATCGTTCAGATATTTTTTATATCACACCTGGTTTATACAAATGAATGAATTGGTTTTGTTGTTGAGTCTTGCAGCCGCTTATAATCACCTCATAAAAAAAGACCATTACGCCATTCCATTAGTAGTTGTAGCTACTTTTATAAAAATTATACCCTTATTTATTTTAATATGGATATTGAGTAAAAGCAACTACAAAAATTACATCAGAGCATTTATTTATTCCATTATTTGTATTGCAATTCCTTTACTAATGCGCGGCTTCCATCAAGGTGTAATTGACTTACAAGAATATTATGTTACTTTTCTACAACCCTTTCAGGAAGGAAGGGTTGAACCCAAACTACAAAACTATGGCCTGTCGGCAGCCTTATACAAAGTATTTTCTTATACAGCAGATGGAGATAAATATAATTACATAATAACCATTTTACCTACAGCTACCATTAACCTAATTTATAAATGCATCATTATATCCTTATTTCTTGCCTTTGCAGGCATGCTTGCTTATAGCCAATTTAAAAAAGCTCCGGTTTCTTTATTTGAATTAAGTTTTATCCTACTATTTACCAACCTGGTATCGGGCATTACATGGGAGTATCATTTGGTTTCTCTGTTTTTTGCAGCAAGTGTTCTTGCCTTAGATTATTTCAACTCAAAAAATAAAAACCGAGCTATTTTTTATATACTCGGTTTTCTGTTATTTTTTAATTTAATAATTGGCGGAGATACCGTAGGCTATTACTTATACTACAAAAGTTGCGGCGGCAGCTTACTAACCTGGATGTTACTTTTGTTATGTATTTATAACATTGTAAGATACATAAAACAGCAAAAAGAATCAAAGGCTGCTTAACTCCTTCCCTACTTTGCTGTTAAGGTTATGTAAGGGATGATTACTTCTTCTAATGAAATCCCACCGTGCTGAAAAGTATCTCTGTAATAATTTACAAAGTGGTTGTAGTTATTTGGATAAGCAAAAAACTTATACTCTTTAGCAAATATATAAACCGAGCTTACATTTTGTTTAGGTAAAAAAGCATCGTGCGGGTTTTTAATTTCAAACACGTCTTTTTTGTTATAGTCCATGCTTTTACCTGTTTTGTAACGTAAGTTGGTGTTCACGTTCTTATCACCCACAACTTTTATAGGGTCTTTAACGTGTACCGTACCGTGGTCGGTAGAAATAACAATTTTTATTTTTTTATGCGCCAATTGCTGAATGATATCCAACAAAGGAGAATGCTCTAACCATGATTTGGTAATTGAACGATAAGCAGGTTCATCATCAGCTAACTCACGAATAATCTCCATATCGGTACGTGCATGCGATAGCATATCAACAAAATTATATACAATAACATTTAAGTTGTTTTGCATTAAATTATTGATGTTTTCTGCTAATTTTTTACCCGCATTATGATTGGTTATTTTGTTATAGCTCATTTTTACATCTTTACCCAAGCGTTTAAGCTGAGCCTGTAAAAATTGTTCTTCAAACTGATTCTTTAATCCTTCATCTTCATCATTCAACCACATATCCGGAAATTTTTTCTGAATTTCAGTAGGTAATAAGCCGGCAAATATGGCATTACGGGCATACTGAGTAGCCGTTGGTAAAATACCGTAATATAATTCTTCGCTTTCTACTTTGTATAGTTCTGTAATGATGGGCTGAATTACTTTCCATTGATCGTAACGTAAATTATCAATCAAAAGAAAAAACACACATTCGTCTTTATTTAACTCAGGAATTAATTTATTTTTCAATAGTGTATGCGACATGGTAGGAGTTTCATCTGCCGTGCCATTAAGCCATTTTAAATAATTACGTTCTATAAACTTGCTGAAACCATTATTAGCTTCCAATTTTTGCGTGTGCAAAATTTCGAGCATGCTTTTGTCAGATGACTTATCAATCTCTAATTCCCAATACACAATTTTTTTATACAACTCAACCCACTCTTCATAATTCATATCAGAATAAAGCATGTTGCTGATTTCCTGAAAGGCCTGACGGTAAGATGTGTTAGTCTTCTCCCCTACTAAACGCCTGTTATCCAACGTTTTTTTAAGCGATAACAGTATTTGGTTAGGATTAACCGGCTTAATTAAGTAATCAGCAATTTTAGAACCTATGGCATCATCCATAATATACTCTTCTTCGCTTTTGGTAATCATAATAACCGGCACATCGTTACGTAGAGTCTTTAAACGAGAAAGAGTTTCTAAGCCTGATAAGCCCGGCATGTTTTCGTCAAGTAAAACTACATCAAAGGCTCTATCCTTAACTAAATCAAGAGCTTCATCGCCACTGCAAACAGTGCTAACATCATAGCCTTTTTGTTGTAGAAATAATATATGGGGTTTTAGTAATTCAATTTCATCATCAGCCCATAAAAGGCTTATTTTTTCGTTGCTCATATACGTTGTTTTATTGTACAACGAATGTAAGATGAATTTATTTCATCTCGGCGTTAAATACTGTTAGGAAAAATTGAGATTAATCTTTAAAGACTAATAATCAGCTAGCTCTTTTTTTTTAAAGCGTTCAGCAACCACTAAATCTTTGCTTCCGTCCGTGTATTCGTAAAAACCTTTTCCACTTTTAGCACCAAGGCTTCCGGCAGTAACCATATTTACTAATAAAGGACAAGGTGCGTATTTGGGATTACCAAATCCATCATGCAACACATTTAAAATATTTAAGCAAACATCTAAACCAATAAAATCAGCTAATTGAAGTGGCCCCATTGGATGAGCCATGCCTAATTTCATTACGGTATCAATTTCGGTAACACCTGCCACATTTTCGTAAAGACTATAAATAGCCTCATTTATCATGGGCAATAAAATACGGTTAGCTACAAAACCAGGATAATCGTTTACTTCTACCGGTGCTTTGCCTAAGTTTTTAGACATTTGCATAACAAGCGTTGTAACCTCGTCAGACGTAGAATAACCACGAATAACCTCCACCAGTTTCATTACAGGCACCGGGTTCATAAAGTGCATGCCAATTACTTTATCTGCACGCTTAGTAACCGATGCAATTTTAGTTATAGATATAGAAGATGTATTTGAGGCTAGTATTGTATTTGCATCACAAACAGCATCTAATTGTTTAAATATTTCTAATTTAATTTGAATATTTTCAGTTGCAGCTTCAATTACTAAATCTACTTGCTTAACACCATCTTCAAGCTTGGTAAAGGTTTTTATGTTAGCCAAGGCAGCTGTTTTGTCAGCTTCGGTAAGTGCACCTTTAGTAATTTGCCTGTCGATATTTTTAGTAATGGTAGCTAAAGCCTTTTCAAGCGCTGCTGCATTTACATCTATCAACGAAACCTGGTAGCCAAATTGAGCAAACACATGGGCAATTCCGTTTCCCATGGTGCCAGAACCTATAACTGCAATTTTTTTAATCATAATAATTTATTTTAAAAATCGGACTAATGTAGCCATTTTAGATAATTGTGCTAGTTAATTTTTTCCACCGAAAATATATTTTGTTAAGAAAAAGTGCATAACCCGAAGAATAAATGCTTTTACTTTGCACATTGGGGTTAGCATGGAAGTTAAAGACACTTTTTGTAATTATAACGGGCATTTAATTAGTATCTACGAGCCTGTGGTTTCATTTGCCAACAGGGCATTTCGTTATGGAGATTCGTTATTCGAAACCATACGTGTTGTAAATAACAAAGCACTTTTTTTACAAGATCATTTGCGAAGAATTAAGGTTGGTATGACTGTTCTGAGAATGAACATTCCGCCAACCTTTAGCTCAGAAAACATAGCTAAACTAATTGTAGAGCTGATTGACAAAAACAACTTACAAAATGATGCTCGAGTACGGTTAACCATTTTTAGAAATGAAGGTGGATTTTATACTCCAAATAGTAATGATATTTCTTTTTTAATTGAAGTTGAAGACCTAGGTTTTAAAGGCGGATATATACTTAATGATACCGGCTACACAGTAGATGTTTTTCATGATATTAAAAAACATAAAAACAAGCTTTCAAACTTAAAAACAGGGAATGCTTTAATATACGTGTTAGCCGGCATCTATAAAAAAGACATTAAAATGGATGACTGCTTCATTATTAATGAAGATGGTAATGTGTGCGAAAGCATAAGCTCTAATGTGTTTATAGTAAAAAATGGTGCGCTTTATACTCCATCGCTTAGCGAAGGCTGTATAGAGGGGGTTTTAAGAAAGCAGGTTATCGACATTGCAAAAGAAAATCGCATATTATGTTATGAAATTGCATTAGCATTTAACACATTGATGAATGCTGATGAAATATTTTTAACCAATACTATACAGGGTTTACGGTGGATAGAAAAATACAAAACAAAGGTTTATCAAAGTAAATTAGCCGCTTTTTTTACCGAAAAGTTAAATGAGCGTGTTTCCTTGGATTAAAAATTGATTTACTATATTTGCCCCGCAAAATTTTTTTTATGGATAAATCTAACATAGAGATTTTTAGGGTACTATTTTTTCGAAAGAAGCATATTTTGCTTATTTCTTTAATAGCGATTGTATTGGCATACGTTTTTACTATGCCATTATTTATAAAACCCATCTATAAATCAACAGCCTATATTTATCCGGCCAATTTAGGTTTGTATAGTGAGGAATCACAGACCGAGCAAATGCTTCAGTTTTTACAGTCTAACGATATAAGACAATATTTATACAAAAAATACAACCTTGCTCAACATTACAAAATAGATACACTTAAGAAAACACACATGTTTGCTTATGATGAAATTTATGATAAAAAAGTAGGTATCTCTATTACAAAGTACGAATCAGTTGAAATAAAGGTAGAGGACAGAAACCCTGATACCGCAAGAATTTTAGTAAACGGAATTATTGAAGCCGTTAACTGGTTAATTGAAAAAGAACACCGTGAAAAATATGCTGATGACGTAAAAAACTCGAAAATATATTTAGATTTTAAAACCCGCGATATTGATAGTACCCAAAAGGTGTTGGACGAGTTAAGTTCAAAATATGGCGTAGTTGATATGCGCATACAATTAAAAGAAGCCGCTAGGAGTTACTATAAAGATATGAATGGTAATGCAAAACTTACTGAGCTTATAACAAACTTAGGCAAATATGGTGTAGAGTTTGTTAAAATGTCGGCTTACTTAGAAAACCAAGTTAGGGAATACGCAATGGCTGTAACTGAGTACCAAAAACATTTAAGCGAATTAAACTATAAAAAGTCATTTGTTGCTATGGCATCCAAGCCAACTTATCCGGTAGTAGCAAGTTGGCCAAAGCGCACTATAGTTATGATAATTACAGGTATAAGTGTTTTTATTTTAGCATGTATATATTTTGTGTTTATTGATAAAGCAAAATTTGTTTATCAGCAAGTTACTTCAAAAAACACAAAAGAATCTGGTTCTTCTAACTAAGAGGGTTTCTTTAAAAAAATTGTTTGTAAAACTGTGTAAATACTGAAGATAATTTAAATTTTATTTTGAAGTTTATATTAAATTCTTTGAAAATAAATTATAGGTTTGAGAGAAGAATATATGTTGGACAATAATCTATCAATAGCAAAAAAGCTTTATAAAAATAAAAAGCACATTTTCATGTCTACTTTAATAGCTATGTTAATGGGCTTGCTTTATACTTTTATAATAAAACCTACTTATACATCAACCGCATTTGTTTATCCATCCAGTTTAGCTACATACGGGCAAGAATCTCAGGCAGAGCAGCTTTTACAATTTTTAGAATCAGACGAAATACAATTATATTTAATTGCTAAATTAAGCCTTGCCAAGCATTATAAAATTGACACTACAAAAGATAATTATTTGCAAAAATTAAAGGATATTTTAAGTACTAAAATAGTAATTGCTAAAACAAAATATGAATCTATTGAAATAAAAGCTTCTGATTTTAATGCTGACACAGCAAAATTATTTGTAACTGAAATTATTGATGGGGTAAACTGGTTAATTGAAAAAGAGCACAAAGAAAAATATGGTGAAACCGTTAGAAATTCATTGATTTATTTAGAACACAAAAAACATTTGGTTGATAGTACACAAAATTTACTAAACGAATTAAATAAAAAATACGAGTATCTCAATATTGGCATACAATTAAATGACGCATTTAAAAATCAATATAAAATGCAGTCGGGTGGCAATAATAATTCTTTATCAGATTTCATTAATATGTCTGAACAACTAAAAGGAATTGAAAATGATAATAAAGGGAAATCTTTATCTGAATTAGTTACTAGTATAAATAATTACTCTTTACAATATGGAAAACTAACTGTTTATTTTGATGATCAAGTAAAAGGTTGGACGCAAGCAAATGACGATTATCAAAAAAATCTATTTGAATATAATCGCAAAATAAATTTTGTGGCTGTGGCTTCTGTACCACAAAAACCAATACAACCAAGCTGGCCAAAACGCTGGGTGGTTGTGCCAATTAGTGGTCTTGTATTTTTTATATTATCCTGCATATACTTTCTATATATAGATAACATTAAGCAAGCCTATGCAAAAATTACTGAGTAATAAAACACTTTTTATTTTTTACTCACTTTGTGGTGTTTATCTATTAGGTTTTTTAGCTGTGCTTTCGCACATGGATACGTTTGTGCTTTATTGTTTAATTCCAGGAGTGATTTTATTATTGCTTTTAGCTTTTTTTTCTTTTGACTCCTTTGTTTTATCTATTGTTTTTTTCACTCCGCTAGCTGTTACGTTAAAGGAGCTTGGCGTTAATGCTGATGTTGATTTAAGTATACCAACTGAACCATTTATGGCAGGTGTTTTATTATTACTGCCTATATATCAGTTTTATGGTAAAATAATTGATAAAAAGGTTTTAACACATCCTGTTACTATTGTAATTTTTTTGCAGGTAGCATGGATGGCATTTACTTGTTTTACAAGTCAGATGCCCTTAGTGTCATTTAAATATTTAATTGCACGATTATGGTTTATATCTTCAGCCTATTTTATGATGAGTTATTTGTTTAAGAAAAAAGAAGAAAATGTTTTTAAATATTTGTGGTTATATATTATTCCGTTAACAGCCGTTTCTGCTTTTATAACTATACAACATGCTTCTTATCATTTTGATGAACATATTGCTGATTGGATTCCTTCTCCCTTTTATAATGACCATACGGCCTATGGAGCTGCACTTGCCATGTATGTGCCACCATTAATTGGCTTATTATTTATGAAACGATACAATGCTGTTCAAAAAACAATACTGGCTATTTGTTTAACGGTTATACTAACCGGGGTTGTTTTTAGTTATGCAAGAGCCGCCTGGTTAAGTTTAATGGTTGCCGTAGCTTTAACATTTGTTTTATATCTGAAAATAAAATTTAGAACTATTGTAGTTACGGCTCTTACTGCCGGAGTTTTATTTTTTGTTTTTCAAACACAAATAATATTATTACTGAATCAGAATAGTACAGCTTCGGGTGGAGACGCATCCCAAGATTTAGAATCAGTTACAAATATTAAAACTGATGATAGTAATCTTGAGCGCAT
The DNA here is from genome assembly GCA_013288015.1 of Bacteroidota bacterium. Lineage (GTDB taxonomy): Bacteria > Bacteroidota > Bacteroidia > B-17B0 > Aurantibacillaceae > PALSA-968. The sequence continues at coordinate 9,840 of JABDCR010000022.1, forward strand.
TAATCGTTGGAGTTGCGCTTTAAAAATGTTTCAACAAAAACCACTTGTTGGATGGGGACCTGGTACCTATATGTTTCAGTATGCTCCATTTCAAAAAAATAGTGAGCGATCACTTATTTCAACCAATGCAGGTACCAATGGAAATGCGCATAGCGAGTATCTTGGCCCGCTAAGTGAACAAGGGATTTTAGGAATTGTATGGGTTATTGCCTTACTATTTACTGTTTTAAACACCGGTTTTAGAGTAGTGTATAACAACAAAAATAAAACGCAGAGAACATTAGCCGTTTTATTACTTACAGGTTTAATAACCTACTTTGTACACGGTTTTTTAAATAATTTTTTAGATACTGATAAACTGTCTATTCCTTTTTGGGGCTTTATAGCAGCACTTGTTTATTTAGATAATAAGCAAAAAGAAGATAGTCAGACTCAATTAGAGGAGGCACCTACTTCCCTTTAAAAACAGGTTTTCTTTTTTCTAAGAAAGCCTTTACCCCTTCATTATAATCATACGTAGAAGCCGCTTTTATTTGTTCTATCCCTTCTGCTTTAAGTTGCTCTTCTAAAGAATTAAATAAGCCTTGATTGAATAATTTTTTTGTTAACCCTAAACCCTTGGTTGCCATGTTAGCTAATGTTTCAGCTAATTGCATAGCCTCAGTTTGCAAATTCTCGTCGGCAATCATTTTATAAATCATTCCCATTTGCAAGGCATCCGTGGCAGTAACTTTATCACCTAACAAAGCCAAAGCCAAAGCCTTTTGAAAACCTATGATACGAGGCAAGAAAAAAGTCCCCCCGCTATCCGGTATCAAGCCAATTTTACTGAATGCCTGAATAAACGAAGAAGATTGTGCCGCTACAACTACATCGCATGCTAATGCAATATTGGCTCCTGCCCCAGCCGCCACGCCATTTACAGCACAGACAACCGGTTTTTCAAGATGTCTCAATTTTAAAATAATAGGATTATAATGTTCAACTACAATATTTTTAATGCCAGGGCCTTGCGGGTCGGTAGCTTCTGATAAATCTTGCCCAGCACAAAATGCTTTGCCTTCGCCCGTTAGCAATACACAACGTACATTTTCATCACTGGCAGCTTTATCTAACTGCTCTTGCAACTCTAGTGCCATAGCACGATTAAAGCTGTTAAATTTATCGGGACGATTTAAACTTAGTTTTAAAACTCCACCTATTTGTTCGTGCAAAACGTTCATTCAAAAAAATTTTTGTGAAAATTATAAAATTATAATTAATCGCACATAAATAATTTTTACCGCTTGTACTTTTTAGCCTTTGGTGAATTACCAAAACATTTATCTTCACGCTATAAATATTCAGCATGAAAAAAATAATAGCCCTTGCCCTAACCTTTTGTTTTATTGGAGTTTTTGCACAGAAAAAACAAATTACTTTAGAAGAAATATGGAAAGATAAGGCTTTTAAAGCAGCTACTTTTGAAGGCTTTAACAGCATGAATGATGGTTTGCATTACACACAGCTTGACGAAAACAACGATTTAGCCAAGTATGAGCTAAGTACAGGTAAAAAGATTGAAGTGCTTGTAAAAGCAAGTGAATTAATGCCGGAAGGAAAAACAAATGTTATAAAAATAGAAGACTACTCGTTTAGTGATGATGAAACAAAGTTGCTGTTAAAAAAAGATTTTGAGCCCATTTATCGCCATTCGGGTACTGCTACAAATTATGTATTTGATTTAAAGACTCGTAAACTAAAAAACCTATCAGATAAAGGGAAGCAGATGTTTGCCACCATTGCCCCTATAGGCAACAAAGTAGCCTTTGTAAGAGAAAACAATTTATTTGTAAAAGATTTAGATAATAACACCGAAACTCAAATTACAAGCGATGGAGAAAAAAATAAAATTAAAAACGGTTGGGCTGATTGGGTATATGAAGAAGAGTTTAGTAAAGCCGAAGCCTTTTTTTGGAATGCTAACGGAACAAAAATTGCCTTTATTCGTTTTGATGAGACTAACGTTAAAGAGTTTGAAATGCCTATTTATAAAGGATTATATCCTGAACAGTACAAATTCAAATATCCAAAAGCAGGTGAAGATAATTCGATTGTAAGTGTTTTTATTTATGATTTAGCCTCTAAAAAAACAACGAAGGTTGATATAGGTGCTGAAACAAACATTTATATACCACGTATAACATGGACTAAAGACGCAAACACACTTTCAGTTCAACGCATGAATCGTTTACAAAATAAAATTGAGTTACTATTTGCAGATGCTAACACGGGAGCAACCACAGTTATCTTATCTGAACAAAACGACACCTATATTGACATCACTGACGATTTAACCTTTTTGGATAAAAACAAAGGGTTTGTTTGGAGTAGTGAAAAAGATGGTTTCAATCAACTATACTATTATGATTTTACAGGCAAGCTTGTTAATCAAATCACAAAAGGAAGTTGGGATGTAATAGATTTTAAAGGCTTTAACGAGGCCGCAAAAACAGTTTATTATACATCAAGTGAAAGCTCTGCTACTGAAAAAGATTTATATGCCGTTTCATTAGATGGGAAAAAGAAAGTAAAACTATCTTCTTTAAAAGGCACAACCGATGCGGATTTTACCAAAAGCTTTAAGTACTATGTAAGTAATTATAGTAATGCAAACACGCCAACTGTTTATGAATTACATAGTGCGGATGGTAAGCTTATAAAAGTTTTAGAAGACAATAAACAGCTAAAAGAAAAACTAACTCAATACGATTTAACTAAAAAAGAGTTTTTTACTTTTAAAACATCAGAAGGTGTTGAGCTTAATGGCTGGGTGATGAAACCAACTGGTTTTGATGCTTCAAAAAAATATCCGGTATTTCAATATGCTTATGGTGGACCTGGTTCTAATAAATGTAATAACAAATATGAAGCATCGGATTATGTTTGGCATCAATTGCTTTGCCAACAAGGTTATATTGTTGTTTGTATTGATAACAGGGGTACTCAATGTAGAGGTAAAAAATTTAAAGATGCAACCTATATGCAGTTGGGTAAACTAGAAACCATTGACCAAATTGAAGTAGCTAAGTATATGGGAGCTCAATCGTACGTAGATAAAAACCGTATAGGTTTTATGGGTTGGAGTTTTGGAGGGTACTTATCATCTCTATTAATTACAAAAGGGGCAGATTATTTTAAAGCCAATATTGCTGTTGCCCCAGTTACTAACTGGAGATATTATGACAATATTTATACCGAACGTTTTTTACGTACCCCACAAGAAAATGCGAAAGGTTATGATGAAAACTCGCCTGTAAATTTTACAAAAAGCATAAAAGGAAAGTATCTTTTAATTCATGGTACAGCAGATGACAATGTACATTTTCAAAACAGTATGGAAATGGAAAAAGCTTTGATAGATAATAATATTCCCTTTGATTTTATGGCTTATCCTAATAAAAATCACGGCATACTTGGCGGTAACACACGCTTGCATTTGTATACCAAAATGTTAGAGTTTATAAAAAGAAATTTATAGCCTAAAATTTCGTATCTTCACGTAATAAATAATCATGACAACTGATTTAATACAAGAAAACGTAACAAAACTAATTATATCACTTATTGCAGGCTCCATTATTGGTGCCGAACGTGAGTATAACAATAAAAATGCAGGCTTTAGAACTGTAATTTTAGTAACCATTGGAGCTACTTTATTTACCATTTTATCAGGTTTACTAACCCAGGGAAAAGACTTTCACGTGGCAGGTAACGTAGTAGTTGGTATAGGTTTTTTGGGTGCAGGGGCTATATTTAAAGAAGGAAACACTGTAAAAGGTATAACTACGGCCGCCACCGTTTGGATATCAGCTGCTATAGGTATGGCAATTGGTATAGGTGAGTATACTATTGCTTTTGCTTCGGTTTTTATTGTAATGCTTGTTTTGCTTGGGTTTATTTGGCTGCAAGGTTTTATAGATCAATTTAACAGAGAAAAAACATATAAAATAACGGTATCATGCCATAAGTATAATGTAGACGAAATAACCCATTTTTTTAAAGAAAGTCATTTAAAAGGCATTTGCGTTTATCGCCATAAAATAAACGAAACCATAACTTACACACACATAGTTAAAGGGCCTGAAAAAAACCATCATAAGCTCATATCCTTGCTTCAAAGCAATATACACGTTATAGAATTTGAGGTATAAATATACCCCGAATGAGGTATCAAAAAAGCCCTCCATATCTCTTATCTTTGTATGGTGATGGATGGTTTAACAAAAACATTAGCGCAATTACTTAAAGGAGAAACAGCTACTATTAGCAGTTTTTCGGATGATACACTTGCATTAAAGTTAATTGAAATGGGCTGCATTCCGGGCGAAAAAATAACCCTTCAGCACATAGCTCCCCTAGGTTGCCCTTTTGCATTTGAAGTAAACGGCACATTGGTTAGCATACGTAAATCAGAGGCTCAGTTTGTACTTATCAGTAAATAACAACGTGCTGAACACTGATTTATTTTCGACCTTACAACAAAATTTTTCATCAAAAGAACAGATTAAAATTGCTCTAATTGGCAACCCAAATTGCGGAAAATCTACTCTATTTAATGCCCTAACTGGGCTTCACCAAAAAACAGGGAATTACCCTGGGGTTACTGTAGATAAAAAAACAGGTGTGTGCAAAGCACAAAACCCTATTACTAAACAAATGCAATGGTTTAGGTTAATTGATTTGCCCGGCACATATAGTTTATTTCCAAAATCGTTAGATGAGCAAGTTTCATTTAATGTTTTAATGGATGCTAAAAATGTCGATTATCCCGATATTATTTTAATTGTAGTTGATGCATCAAACCTAAAACGTCATTTATTATTGGCTACTCAGTTAATAGATTTAGGCCGCCCCTGCATGCTTGTTTTAAACATGATTGATGCTGCTACTGCTAATGGCATTGAAATTGATGTAAACAAATTAACTGAACTGATTCAAGTACCTGTAGTTAGCTGCAATGCTCGTCAGCAAGAAGGCATTGAGGGTGTTAAAAATACTTTTTTTGCTTTTGCACAAAACATAAAACCACAACAGGGTTTAATAAATATACAAGCTATTGTAAATAAAGATTATGCCGAAAGTGTACACAGGTTTGTTAACCAAACGAGTGTTTATGCATCTTTATTAAAACAAAGAAGCAATATTGAAAAAGATGAAAAGTTAAATGCTTACAACAAAAAATTCTTTACCGGTTTTGAAAGCAGAGATATGCTTTTTCGATTTGAAAAGATTAAAAAAATATCACTAGAGTGTGTTAATTATACTTCGATAAGAAAAGATTTAAAAGCAACCGATAAACTTGACCGCTTTACTACACATCCTTTTTGGGGATTTGTAGTTTTCATTACTGTTCTATTTTTAATGTTTCAAAGTATTTTTTACCTGGCTGAATTTCCGATGCAATGGATTGAAACAGGCTTTTCATTCCTAACACAAAAAACAAGAGAAATTTTACCCGATAACTTTTTTACCAGCTTACTTACCAATGGAATACTGGCAGGTTTAAGTGGCATTGTAGTATTTGTACCACAAATTGCTTTACTATTTGGTTTTATTAGTTTGTTAGAAGATAGTGGTTATATGGCTCGTGTAAGTTTTATAATGGATAAGCTGATGCGCAAGGTTGGTTTAAACGGACGCTCGGTTATACCTTTAATTAGCGGAATGGCTTGTGCCGTACCTGCCATAATGAGCACACGCACCATATCAAACAGAAAAGAAAGATTAGTCACTATTTTAATAACACCGTTAATGAGTTGTTCGGCTCGTTTACCTGTTTACACATTGCTTATTGGTATTATGGTACCATCTAATTATCGATTCGGTTTTTTTGATGTAAAAGGCTTACTACTAACCGCGCTTTATCTTCTTGGAATTATTGTTGCTATTGCGGTTGCAGCCGTTTTAAAATATGTTTTAAAAACAAAAGAAAGAAGTTTTTTTATGATGGAGTTGCCTGTGTATCGTATTCCGCAATTAAAAACGGTGCTATTAACTATGTTTGATAAAGTAAAAGTTTTTTTGTTTGATGCTGGAAAAGTAATTATGATTATTTCTGTTATACTTTGGTTTTTAACTTCGTATGGCCCTAAGAAAGAATTTGCGGCTATAGAAAAAAATTATATCGAAGCATTTGCCAAAGCTAATACAGATAGCATAAAGCAAGAGCTTACTATAGCTATGGAAACCCAAAAATTACAAGCATCTTATGCAGGGCATTTAGGTAAAATTATTGAGCCTGCTATTAGGCCTCTTGGGTTCGACTGGAAAATTGGTATATCATTAATTACATCTATTGCTGCGCGCGAAGTTTTTGTGGGCACCATGGCAACACTTTATCAAAGCAGAGATAAAGAAGATAATTTATCTATCCGTCAGAAAATGATGCAGGAAAAAGACCCGATGACAGGTAAATTAGTTTACAACTTTGCTGTATGCCTTAGTCTGTTAATGTTTTATGCTTTTGCAATGCAATGTATGAGCACACTTGCCGTTGTTAAACGCGAGACAAACTCTTATAAATGGCCCATTATACAGTTTGTGTATATGAGTGTGCTGGCTTATATAGCAAGCCTTCTGGTTTATCAAATTTTAAAATAATTCTTTATTTTTTAACGATAATTTTTTGCTTGCGCATTTGTAGGCATTGGCTATCTTTGGTTTCAAATTAATTTATCATGAAAAAACTCTTACTTATTGCTTCATTTTTTTGCCTCACACAAATAAATGCACAAATAATAAGCACGATTGCAGGAAGTAGCACACAGGGCTATACCGGAGACGGTGGGGATGCTACAAAAGCTTCATTAAATTATCCTAATCAGGTAGTTTTTGGCAACCAATCGTTGAACACTTTTTTTTATATTTCGGATGGCGCCAATAATTGTATTCGTTTAGTAACATCAAGTTCGGGTGGACTGATTAGCACTGTTGTCGGTACAGGAACAATGGGTTATAGCGGAGATGGTGGGCCTGCAACATCTGCTCAACTTAACGGACCAAATGGTATAGCTACTGATGCTAATGGTAATTTATATATTGTAGATCAAGGCAACCACTGTATTAGAATGGTGAACTCAGCAGGAATTATTAGCACTTTTGCAGGAAATGGCACAATGGGTTTTAGTGGTGATGGTGGACAAGCAACTAATGCCACCTTAAATTATCCAACTGGTGTTACAGTAGCTAATGGAAATATTTACATTTCTGACGGAGGAAATAACCGTATACGTATGGTAAGTCCTTCAGGCATTATTTCGACCATTGCCGGAAATGGCACCGCTACTTTTGGTGGTGATGGCGGTTCTGCTTTATCTGCATCGCTTAATAATCCTGAAAAAGTATTCGTTGATAATTTTGGTGACATTTATATTGCTGATTGGGGTAACCATCGTATACGTATGATAAATAGTATGGGTACTATTACAACAGTAGCCGGAAATGGAACAGGTGGCTATGCAGGCGATGGTGGATCAGCTACCGCAGCGCAATTACAACATCCTTCACAAATTGCTTTTGATAGTAATAACAATATGTTTATTGCTGATGAGTACAACAATCGTATAAGAATAGTTACTTCATCAACCGGTAACATTAGCACTTATTGTGGAAATGGTTCTCAAACATATGCAGGAGATGGTGGGTTACCAAGTAGTGCTACCTTATGGAGCCCTACCGGAGTAACCTTTGATAATTCAAACAATTTATATATTACAGATTATGGTAATAATAGAGTACGTTTAGTATGTAATTCTCCTGACACTATTTATGGTTTAATAACTGAACCAAATAGTAATCCAGTAAGTTCAGGACAAGTTTACACCTATCAACAACTTTCTTTAAATGGAACAGGGATTATGGATACTACAGGCGTGGCAACAATTACAGCTAATGGCGCTTACAGACAAATTTTGCCCTATGGTTATTATGATTTTTTAGTGAAAGCAGTTGCTGCAACATCTTATACCAACGCAATAAGTACTTATTTTCCCAGTGCTTATATGGCCGATTCGGCAACAATAATTGGTCATCAAGGATGTACCGGTAACGGTTACCCTTATGACATAACTATTAGAGAAATTCTACCACAAACGGGTAGCGGAGTTATAAGCGGTACGGTTACTGCAGAGCCTAGCTATGGACATAGACTTGCCAGTGGCGGACATAATCAAGTAATGGGAGCCCCTTTAAAAGGCATTGATGTGAAACTTGGCAGAAATCCGGGTGGTGGATGTGCTGCCAGAACTACTACTGATAATAACGGTGGGTATACATTTAACGGTGTAGATACAGGTAGTTATGTTGTATTGGTAGATATACCAAATTTTCAAATGGATACTATTTTAAAAGTTACCTTAACTGCAGCAAGCCCAACCAGTACTAATAATAATTATTGCGTAGATTCTGTAATTATAGGCTCTTGCGCTAGGTTGACTTGTGCCCAAATGCCTAATTATACAATAGCTCAAGATGTTCAGCCACAAACCTGGGATGTTTTTATAGTTTATCCATCTGATGCAGTAAATGCCAGATGGTATTGGGGTGATGGCACTTCAACCGTAGGGTTTAATCCGGTAAGTCATACATATGCTACCGCAGGCAGATATAATATTTGTGTAGCTTCTTATTCTTCATGCGGAGATTCTGCTATATATTGTCAAAATGATTCTATTTATCGTATGAATAATAATACAATGGTGCTGGTTAATGTTATACTTGGCATACAGGGGATTAATCAGGTATCAGGAAACAAACAAATATCAATTTATCCAAATCCGAATAATGGAAACTTTGTTATTGAAACAAATGCATATTCTAAACAAACTATGCAATTATTTGATGTAAACGGCAAATTAGTTTTAACTCAAACCATAAACGGAAAAATTAATATTGATGCAAGTAATTTAGCTGAAGGAGTTTATAACTTAAGCATTACAAATAACGAAGGAGTTATAAATAAAAGATTGGTAATTGTTAGGTAAATGTGAATAAAAAGCACTAATAACAAGGAAAGTCGGCTATTATGCCGACTTTTTTGTTTACCTAAAATGCCAATAAATGCGTATTTTTGTAGCTCAAAAACCACTAAAATAAAATGGAAACACTTGCTCTAAAAAAAACTATTGATATTTCAAAAACATTAAAAGCTTTAGGTATTAAGGAAACAAATTTAGGTTGTTCAACAGGCGCTAATTTTTTTGCATCAGGTGATGATTTAGAATCTTATAGCCCGGCTGATGGAAAATTAATTGCTACTGTAAAAACTGCTACCCAAGCTGATTATGATAAAGCCATGAAAGCGGCTACCGAAGCTTTTACACATTGGCGTACTATTCCTGCTCCAAAACGCGGAGAAATTGTTAGGCAATTTGGCGATAAACTTCGTGCGCACAAACACCATTTAGGAGAACTGGTTTCTTACGAAATGGGAAAATCTTTACAAGAAGGTTTAGGTGAAGTACAAGAGATGATTGACATTTGTGATTTAGCAGTTGGTTTATCACGTCAGCTTAACGGTTTAACCATGCACAGCGAACGTCCTTTACACCGTATGTATGAGCAGTACCACCCACTTGGTGTAGTTGGCATTATTTCTGCTTTTAACTTCCCAGTTGCTGTATGGGCATGGAACACGACTTTAGCTTGGGTTTGTGGGGATGTTTGTATTTGGAAGCCATCAGAAAAAACACCTATCTGTTCAATTGCTTGTCAGAACATTTGGGAACAAGTAGCTAAAGAAAATAATTTACCTGAAGGAATTTGTTGCTTAGTAAACGGTGATTATAAAGTTGGTGAGTTTATGACTACCGATAAACGTGTGCCTTTGATATCAGCTACAGGTTCTACTCGCATGGGTAAAATTATTGGTGTAAAAGTTGCCGAACGTTTTGGTAAATCGTTATTAGAGTTGGGTGGTAACAATGCCATCATTATTTCTGAAACGGCTGATTTAAACATGTGCATTCCGGGTGCTGTATTTGGTGCAGTTGGTACTGCAGGGCAACGTTGTACAACTACACGTCGTTTAATTATACATGAAAGCATTTATAATGATGTAAAACAAAAACTAGTTAACGCATACAAACAATTACGCATTGGTAACCCATTAGATGAAAATAACCATGTTGGGCCATTGATTGATAAAGATGCAGTAAAAAATTACATGGTTGGCATTGAGCGTGCTATTGCTGAAGGTGGAAAAATATTAGTTGCCGGTGGTGTATTAGAAGGTAAAGGTTTTGAACACGGTACTTATGTAAAACCTTGCATTATAGAGGCTGAAAATAGTTTTAGCATTGTACAACACGAAACATTTGCACCTATACTTTATATTATGAAGTATAAAACAATTGATGAAGCCATTGCAATGCAAAATGATGTTCCGCAAGGTTTATCAAGTGCTATTATGACCAGAAGTTTACATGAAGCTGAAAAATTCCTAGCCGTATCGGGCTCTGATTGTGGAATTGCTAACGTAAACATTGGAACATCGGGTGCTGAAATTGGTGGTGCTTTTGGTGGTGAAAAAGAAACCGGTGGTGGCAGAGAAAGCGGATCAGACGCATGGAAAATATACATGCGCCGCCAAACAAACACCATTAACTATGGTACAACTTTACCTTTAGCGCAAGGCATTAAATTTGAATTGTAATGCTTTTAATATTTATGTGATTTCAGGAAAGACTGCTAAGAATTTAGCAGTCTTTTTCTTTGCAGTTTACACTCTCAGTTTCTAAGGTAACATGCTGAATATTCAAGTGTTCAAGCTCATGTTTTAGTGTATGCTTAATTTCAGCAATTTGTTTTTGGTTTAAATCTTCTTCTAAAATAAGGTGAGCCGTCATAGCATTTCTAGTAGTGCTCATGGCCCAAACATGAATGTGATGGATTTCTTTTACACCTTTAATCTTTAGTGTTTCTGATTTAATTTTTTCCAGATTTATATCTGCAGGAACTGCATCTAAGGATAGACGAAAACTTTCGGCAAGTAAACTCCAAGTACTAAATAACACTACTATCATAATAATTAAACTGATTAGAGGGTCAATCCACTTTATATCGGTATAAAAAATAATTATACCTGCAATAACAACGCCTACCGAAACTAGCATATCGGCAAACAAATGCAAGTAAGCTCCTTTTACATTTAGGTCTTTTTCCTTGTCTCTAAAAAAGAATAAGGCAGAGATTCCATTTACAATAATGCCAATGGCAGCTACTATGCTAATTATCTTACCTTGTGTTTCCTCGGGGTGCATAAAACGTTGAATGGCTTCCCAACCTATGCTTCCTACTGCTATAAGCAAGATAACCGCATTAACTAACGAAGCCAGAATGGTGCCTTTATGAAAACCATAGGTGTACCTTTTGGTGGCTTTTCTTTTAGCTATTTTAAACGCAAATAAGGATAAGATAAGGGTGGCTACATCGCTTAAATTATGTCCGGCATCAGATAGTAATGCCAATGAGTTGGTGTAAATGCCCGTAACAAACTCCACCACAACAAAAGCAGCATTTAAAACAATGCCAATTATAAAAGCCTTGTTTACATTGCTAACAGTATGGTTATGATGTGAATGATCGTGTGCCATAATCTTACTATAAAGTTAGTTTATTCTTTTTATTGAATTACTATTTAAAACTCTCTTCGGTAAAAGAAATAACGGCAGGGTCTTTCCAATTAATGGCTCCTACTTTAGAATAAATTACTTCTCCTTTATTATTAATTAAGTACGTAACCGGAATAGCATATATGTCTATACTAGCAAAGGGTTTTGGCAGTTGCAAAAAAGTATAATTATATTTTTTATGTTGGGCAAAATGTGTAATTTTTTCCATCGGTTCGTCGCTAATGACAATTACCTGTACATCCTTAAGATTATTTTTCATAGCTTCATCGAGCTGTTTCATTTCAAGCAAGCAATCTTTACACCAAGTACCAAAGAATGTAAGAATTATTTTTTTGTTCTTAAAGGACGATATGTTTACAGGACTACCTAATGTATCGTTACAAACCATGCTTACAATATCTTGCTTAGGAGCAACGCGATATTTTTTATATTGATAAAGCAACACTAAAATTAAAACCAAGGCAACCAATCCGGGAATCCAAAATTTTTTAATCATTGTTTTTTGTTGAAAAGAATTTTAATTAACCTTAAATCATTTCAAAAGTAGCAAATACTTTAGCGGTATGGTTAAGAGAGTGCTAAAAATCATATTAAAAATTGTTGTTGGGTTTTTAATTCTATCTATTGCCACAACTATTATTTACCGATTTGTACCTGTGCCCGTTACCCCCCTTATGCTTATACGCTGTGTGGAACAAAAACAGGATGGTAAAAACATGAAATTATCAAAAGATTGGAAACCACTGGAAGAAATATCGTCTCATTTGCAATTAGCCGTAGTTTGTACCGAAGACCAAAATTTTTTATTACATTATGGCTTTGATTTCGAAGCTTTGAAAAAAGCCATGCTGAATAACGAAAAGAGCAAAAAAATTAGAGGTGGCAGCACCATATCGCAACAAACAGCAAAAAATGTTTTTTTATGGAATGGCAGAAATTATATACGTAAAGGATTTGAAGCTTATTTTACTTTACTAATAGAAACAGCCTGGAGCAAAGAGCGTATTATGGAGGTATATTTAAATGTTATTGAGTTTGGCGATGGCATTTATGGCGCAGAAGCAGCAGCTCGGCATTATTTTAAAAAATCGGCGGCAAAAATTAACAGAGAGGAGGCCGCTATTTTAGCTTGCTTATTACCTAACCCACGTGTATATGGCAGAAATATAGGTGGTGGTTATATGCAAAGTCGTAAGCAATGGACTTTGCAGCAGATGCGCTTTTGGGGAGGCAAGTTAGATTTTGATAAAGAAGACTAATATTTATTATTAATGCCTTATACCTTATTTTTATTTGAAGATGGAAAGCAAATAGAAGCAAAAGCTGTTTCTAATGAGAGGAATAATGCTATCACTAAAATTGGAACAATTTACTGTAGGTTATCGAAGCAAAAATATATTGAGAATGTAAATAAATTGCTGGCACACATAAAACGTGGCGATATTTATGAAATTAATTACTGCATAGAGTTTTTTTGCGAACATGCAGTTATAAACCCACAACAAGTATTTAAAAAGCTAAATGAATTAACGGAGGCACCTTTTGCCCAGTTGATAAAAGCAGAAGATGACTATATTATTTGCGCTAGTCCCGAAAGGTTTATTCAAAAAAAAGTTAATGTGCTTATTAGTCAGCCAATGAAGGGTACGGCCCGTAGAAGTACAAATGTTGCTGAAGACTTAAAAATTAAAAACGCTTTGCAACACAGCCTTAAAGAGCAAACTGAAAATGTGATGGCGCTTGATGTTGCCAGAAATGATTTATCGCAAGTGGCAGAAAAAGGAAGTGTAGTTGTAAGCGAGTTGTTTGGTGTACATACATTTAAAAATGTACATCAAATGCTTAGTACGGTTAATTGCAGGTTAAAAGAGAATGTAAATCTTACTGATATAATTAAGGCAACCTTCCCTCCCGCTTCTATGACAGGTGCGCCCAAATTAAAAGCCATTGAGCTAATAAAAAAGTATGAGCTTTCTCCACGCGGCATCTATTCCGGAGCATTGGGCATTATAGATGAAAATGGCGATTTTGATTTTTGCGTTGTTATTAGGACCATCATTTATAACGAAAAACTGAAACGATTATCGTTTCATGTAGGGAGTGCTATTACCGCACAATGTAACCTCGAAGAAGAATGGAATGAATGTTTGCTAAAAGCTGAAACGCTTTTTAAAGCAATGGATATTAGTTTAAATGATGTTGTGTTTATAGAATAACCATTAATAAGCCTCTACAGTTAGTCCGTCATAAGCAAGCTCTATCCACTCAGGTAATTCTTTTGTTACTTCTTTATGCAAACCCAATTGATGCGATATGTGGGTAAAATAAGCTTTCTTCGGCTCTAACTCAAACATTAAATCAATGGCTTGCTTAAATGTATAATGAGAGATATGTTCTTCTCTTCTAAGCGCATTTATGATAATAATTTCAGAACCCTTGATTTTTTCTTTTTCTTCGGCAGAAATAAAATTGGCATCAGTTATATAAGTAATGCTTCCAACTCTAAACCCTTTTACAGGCATTTTATGATGCATTACCTCAATTGGAATAAACGTAGTCCCATCAATTGTAAATTTATCGGCAGCTATGGTGTGTAGGTTTATTTTTGGGATACCCGGATATTTTTCGTCTGAAAAAATATAGGAAAACTCTTTTTTAATAGCGTTTTGTACGCGCTCAGTAGCGTAAACGTCCATTGGTTTATTAAGTAAAAAGTTAAACGCGCGCACATCATCTAAGCCCGCAATATGGTCTTTATGTTCGTGTGTAAAAATTACGGCGTTAAGATCCTTTACTTTCTCCCTAAGCATTTGCTGTCTAAAATCCGGTCCGGTGTCAATAACAAAAGTGTTATTGTTGTGCTTTATAAGTACCGAAGTCCGCAGGCGTTTATCTTTTACATCGGTAGATTGACATACTTTGCATTCGCAACCAATTAGTGGTACGCCTTGTGAAGTTCCTGTTCCTAAAAATGTAAGTTTTACCGCCACGTTTTTTATTGCCGTGTAAAGATAATAAACCTGTTTAACAGAAAGGAATTGTGACAGATATAAATAAAAAAGGCTGTTGATTAAACAGCCTTTTTTATTTTAAACCACTATAGTTAATTTAGTGCTTACCGTGGTGCTCGGTATGATGCTTTGCAGCTTCATGAGAATGGTGTTCAGCATGCTCGTGATGACCATGTGCAGCATGTGCGTGGTGCGCAGCTTTTTCGTGGTTACCTGCTACATGAGCAGCATGTGCGTGTTTGTGATGTGCAGCAGCTTTCTCATGGTGAGCAGCAGCTTTTTCGTGATGATCGTGTTTCATGATTTATTTGTTTTAGTTAATTATGAAATAAAATTATTCTATTTGCGTTATAAATACATATCCTAAATGTTAAATTTTTTCTATGAATCGTTAAATTAACACTTCTTATGTTAAATTTTTATCGACGAAAATTAAATAAGTCAGTCAACTAACAAAGAACTGTTTAAAAACAGTTGATAAGTGAAATTTAGACCTTTAAGCATAAAGTACCTTAGCAAAAAAATTAATATGTCCATATTATTGCAAATAACACCATCGGGAGCTACACAGGCAGTACAAACTGTTACAACTGCTGTTGCAGACACAACTCATCAAATAGCGGAGGCGGCACCTGCAGCGCTTCCTCCCGATAGTTTTAACTTACTGTCAATGGCAACAAAGGGTGGCCCCATGATGATTCCTATGGCGTTTCTTTTTGTGCTTAGCATTTATGTTTTAATAGAAAGGTTATTGGTAATTGGCAAAGCTTCTAAAAAGAATGATGGTTTGCTAACAGGCTTACAAAGCTTAATCAAGCAAGGTAATTTACAATCGGCAAAAGCAATGTGCCAAGGACAAAATACACCTGAGGCTTTTATGTTAGAAAAAGGCATTAGTCGTATTGGGCAACCAGTAGCCGAAATTCGTGAAGCCATGACCGAAGGAGCTTCGGTACAATTAGGAAACTTAGAGAAAAAACTAAATATTTTAAATATCACCGGTCGTATAGCACCTATGTTTGGGTTTATAGGAACTATTATTGGGGTTGTAAAAATATTTTATGATATAGCCTTAGCCGGTACTGTTGAAATTAGTGTTATATCAACCGGTTTGTATGAAAAAATGATTAGTTCTGCTACAGGTTTGGTTGTTGGTGTACTTGCTTTTGTTGGTTACCATTGGTTAAACACCCGACTTGATAAACTAGCTCACCGCATGGAAGAAACTAAAATGAAGTTTTTAGATATTTTAAATGAGCCTTCGTAAATAATTAAATTCTAAAAAATAAAATTATGAGTTTACGTCGCAAACATAGAGAAGCCGAGGTTTCTACCGATTCGTTGAATGATATTATGTTCTTTCTGTTGCTTTTCTTTTTGATATTGTCAACTATGGTTAGCCCTAACTCGATAAAGGTAAACTTGGCAAGCTCTAAACCAAGGCAAGACATAAGCAAAAATAATAAACCAGTACATCTTGCCGTTACAGCAGATAGAAAGTACTATGTAGATAATCACGAAGTAACCTTATCTAATATAGAAAGTGTAATTGCAGAAAAAATTAAAGGGAAAGTAGAACCCGTATTAGTAATGCATTTAGATAAAGATTTATCGATACAAGACGAAGTAGATATTTTACAAATATGCGACAGATTAAAATGCAAACCTGTATTAGCAACTAAGCCTACTAATGCTAAGTAAATGATAGCTACGCAACAACAAAATAATAAAAAGGACAGAGCAACAGCTGCTTTGTTAACGCTATTGATTGTTGGATTACTTTTACTTTTTTTATTTTTATTTAAAATTATTACACCAAACCCTCCATTCCCGATGGCAGCAGATGGCGGAGAAGAAATTAATTTTGGTATATATAATGAAGGCACGGGTAATGTAGAAGGGCCCGCTATTGGTGATGCTACCAGTGTGGTGGTAGATAAAAGCTCTACAGCCAAAGCAGAAGAAAGTGATGCTAAGGAAGAAAATTTTAAAACAGGTGAAGAAGTTTTAGAAAAGAAGGAAAACAACCCAAAAATAAAAAATAACAAAACAGTTATAACGCCTACTAAAACTAAGGAAGAAATACAAAAAGAAGAGGAAGAAGCTGCCGCTAAAAATTTATTAAACGCATACACAAAAAATAAAAACAAGGCACAAGGTGGTGGAGATGGAAATTCGGGTCAGGCAGGTAACGAAGGCTCACCTGATGGAAACCCTGATACACATGGCAAAGGCGGTACTGGTCATAACCCTGATGGTATAGGGCATGGTGATGGGCCTGGAGGCTCAGGTTTTAGTTTAAAGGGTAGAAAAATATTAGTGCCGCCACCAAAAGTTAGTGATGGTAAAGAAGAAGGCATTGTGGTAGTTTATATTACGGTTGACAAACAAGGTAACGTAATTGATGCAGACCCAACAGGAAAAGGAACTACAACATCAAGCGGAGTGTTAAAATCTAAAGCAAGACAGGCAGCCCTACAAGCTAAATTTAGCCCTGACGACAAATTTGAAACCCAAAGGGGCTCCATAGTTTTTAAATTTCAGTTTTAATTGAACATAAACTGAAATGAAAGCCATTCGACGAATGGCTTTTTTTGTTTTCCATATTTCAAAAATATGACAAATGTCATATTTTTTAATCATTTGATTAAATTATTTGTTTTAATCAAAATAATAGTTTTACATTTGTCGCATAATTATGAAAAAGCAATTAAAAATAAAGCCAGTTGCTGATTCTTCTACCGAAGAGAAAATAAAGAACGCAGCGCGAATTATTTTCCACAAAAAAGGCTATGCCGCTACACGTACAAGAGATATTGCAGAAGAAGCCGGAATAAACCTTGCCTTACTTAATTATTATTTCCGCAGCAAAGAAAAGCTTTTTGATATTATTATGTTAGAAAGTTTACATGACTTTCGTCAGCATATTATAGTGGCTTTAAACGATGAAAAAACTTCGTTAGAAAGTAAAATTGAAACCCTTGTAAGCAATTATATTGATTTACTAATCAATCAGCCTGATATTCCTTTATTTATACTAAGCGAAATACGCAATAATCCACAAGCATTAATTTCGAAATTGAACCAAAAGGAAATTATCACAAAATCTTATTTCATTAAACAGTTTCAGCAAGCGGTACAAGAGGGTAAAATTGTTCATATTAATCCACTTCATTATATTATGAATTTGATAGGAATGATAGTATTTCCGTTTGTGGGACGTCCTATACTGAGTTATGTAGGCCAGTTAAAGCAAGATGATTTTAATAATTTAATGGAACAACGAAAAATACTGATACCTAAATGGCTTAAAGCAATATCAAAAGTAAAATGAAGATAATAATTACACATTTAGTTTGTCTACTTGGTTTTATTTTATCAGCCAAGGCTCAAACAGAAGTAAAATTTACTAAACTCGATTCTTTATACGCTTATGCAGATAAGAATAGTTCGGTTACAAAAACTAATTACCAGCAAACTTTATTGGCTAAGTATCAAAAAATTGCCGCACTTGCAAACGTGGTTAATTTGCGTAACCCAATAACATTTAGCTTAACAGATAACACTACTTTACCGGTAAGTTTTATACCATTAAGTGTGCTAACTGGCGGAAGACAAAGTGGATTTGAAAAAATAACTTTAGGACAACAGTATGTAAGCAACTTTAATATTACCCCACAAATTGATTTAATAAACCCGGGCGCATGGGCGCAAATTAAAACAGCCAATATCAATGAGGAACTTACTGCTACTAATAACTTGCTGAATAAAAAATCACTTCACGAATCGATTGCGGCTTGTTATTTTAATATTATTTCATTTAAAGAGCAAGTAGAAATAACTAAAAAGAATTTATCGGCAACGGATACTTTATTGCAAATAGTAAGTAATAAGTTTGCACAAGGATTAGTAAGGCAGCAGGATGTAAATGATGCCACGGTTAGTAAGCTGGTGTTACAAGACAAGTTAAATCAATTAAAAATTTCATTAGAACAACAATACAACAGCTTGAAAATTTTATGCGAAATGCCGCAAAATACAAAAGTTAATATTGAAGACGAATTTAGTTACAATCAGCAATTTACGCCTGATATGGATGCCGACTCGCAACTACAAGTAAAGGCTAATATATTGCAAATGGAATACGCAAAAGCCGATTTAAGAACAAACAGATTATCAAATCTACCTGTTTTATCGCTTTTATATTCTAATTCATATTATCAAAACAGTGTGAATCAGTTTTTTGATGGTAACCCTAATAACCCATGGCTTAACTCCGCTTATTTTGGTGCAAAAGTTACTTTTTTTCTGCCCGACGTAAACCATATTCTTTCATCAAGAAATGCTAAGATTAATTATAATACTGCTTTAATTAATATGAATCATAGCAAGCTTCAAAATGATATTTCTAATAATCAATTGCATTTAGATTATGAAAAAGCTTACTCACAGTTTTTAGCTAATCAGCAAATATCTAAACTAAAAGAAGATAATTACAGAATGGCATTAAATCAGTATAATCAAGCCATTTTATCATTCAATAATTTATTAATAGCATTTAATGATATGCTGGTAAGTCGCTTTAACTATAGCAGCTCATTAGCAAACCTTATGTACACAAAATCTAAAATTGACATTAATAACAACATAAAATGAAACATTATATTAAAATATTAGCTGTTATTTCAGGATTAGTGATGCTAAACTCCTGCGGTAAAAAATCTACCGAAACAAAACCTATCAGAAAGAGCATAACAGAAACTGTTTTCGCTTCGGGAGTGCTTGTGCCCGAAAACCAGTATAATGTTACGGCGCAAAATGAAGGGTATATTATTACTTTAAATTTTATTGAAGGCGATACCGTAAAAGAAGGAGCAATATTGGCTGTTATTGATAATAAGCAGAATGAATATAATGCACAGAGTGCTAATGCACTATTATCTATTGCAGGTACAAATGTATCGCCAAATGCTCCTGCACTTAAACAAGTGGAAGCTAATATAGAAGCAGCAAAACTTAAATTAAAAGAAGACGGATTGCAAGCTGATAGATATAAAAAATTATATGATGATAAAAGTGTTTCTAAGTTAGAGTATGAAAACATATCGCTTGCTTATGAAAACTCAAAGGCAAACCTAACCGCTTTGCAGGAGAATTATAATTTGCTAAAACAACAAGCAGACCAGCAATTAATTATTCAAAAATCACAAACCGGAATTAATAGTTTTTTTCAAGGCAATAATGAAATCAGAGCTATTGTAGGGGGTAAAGTATATCAAAAACAAAAACAGTTGGGTGATTATGTACGCAAAGGAGATGTGATAGCCGTTATTGGTAAACAAAATGACATTTACGCCAAGTTAAACATTGATGAAACAAACATTTCTAAGATAAAACTGGGGCAAAAAGTAATTGTTCAATTAAACACCAATAAGGATAAAAACTATAACGGAGTGGTAAGCGAAATTTATCCTGCTTTTGATGACCAAGCACAATCGTTTTATTGCAAAGTGAAATTTACCGATAAAATGGATTTCAGGATTTCGGGCACGCAGTTGCAAGCCAACGTGGTTATCAATGAAATGCAAAATTTATTAGTTATCCCCAAAACCTATTTAGATTACGGAAATAAAGTAAATGTAAAAGACAAGGGGCAAGTTACCATTGAAACAGGATTTGTATCAACCGAATGGGTTGAAGTTAAGAGCGGTATAGATGAAAACACAACTATTACTTTAGACCAACACTAATGAGAAGCGTAAATACAGAAATAGCGCTCACGCATATTTTAACCCGAAAAAGGCAAACAATTGTCGCTTCGTTAGGGGTTTCTATTGGCATTGCCATTTACATTTGTTTAAACACATTAATTATTGGCACCAACCGTTACTCGGATAATGCAATTTTTAAAACAACGCCTCATATACGCGTGTATAAAGAAGATGATATAAGTAAACCTTTATCAAAAGATACTTCAGGTAAAAAAGGAACTATAGTAATTGTAAATCCTAAAATTGCCAATATCTCAAAAAATCTTATTAACCCTAGTAAATTATTGCATGATATAAAAAATCAACCGGATGTTACTGCTGCTGCGCCTATGGTTACTGCCAATATATTTTATAATAATGGTAAATCACAATTAACCGGAGTTGGTTGGGGATTAAATATTATAGAAGGAGACGCCATGTTTGACATACAGTCAACTATGGTTGTAGGCGATTTAAGAACCCTGTTAAACACCCCAAATGGAATTATAATAGGTGTGGGTATAGCTGATAAGCTAAATATTAAGTTGAATGATAATATAAGCGTTATATCGTCGGTTGGGGTTATTAAATTAATGAAAGTGGTTGGTTTTTTTAAAAGCAGTAATGCGGTTACCGATAAAAGTAAATCGTACATGAATTTGGCAACCGCACAACAATTGTTGGAAGAAGGGCCAAATTATGTTACCGACATTTACGTTAAAATAAAAGACCCTGAGGCAGCGGTGCAATATGCTACCGTACTAGGGAAATTAACTGGTTATAGTACTGAAGATTGGAAAGCCGCAAATGAGTTATTTGTAGCAGGTAAAAAAATACGCGCTGTAATGTTCCTATTTATATCGTGGGCTATTTTATTGGTAGCTGCCTTTGGAATTTATAACATACTTAACATGACTGTTTCGCAAAAACTAAACGATATTGCTATTTTAAAAGCTAATGGCTTTTCTGGAAAAGATGTAGTAAGCATTTTTGTAATGGAAGCTATGGTAATGGGCATCATAGGAACTTTGATAGGATTTTTGTTATCTAGCATTATAGTTACACTTTTAAGTAGAATTTATATTGGGGCAGATATTGGTTATTTCCCTATTCAGTTTGAATTTTCGGTTTCAATGACAGGAGTTGGTGTTGGATTACTGGTAACCTTTTTTGCAGGATATATTCCGGCACGTAAAGCATCTAAAGTTGATCCTGTAGCCATATTTAGAAAGTAATGGAAAAGAAAATAGTTTTAAGAACCAAAGGTGTAGGTAAATATTTTTACGATCCGGTAAAATTTAAAGTACTGGATGATATTTCTTTTGAAGCATACAGAGGTGAGTTTCTTACTTTGGTTGGGAAATCGGGAAGCGGAAAATCTACTTTACTTTATATCTTATCTACCATGGATACAGAATATGAAGGAGAATTATTTATTGATGAAGAAAAAATTACTGGGCAAAACCTTAATAAATTAGCGGCCATTAGAAACAAAAACATTGGTTTTGTATTTCAATTCCATTACCTTTTACCTGAATTTAGTTGTTTAAAAAATGTAATGGTTCCTGCCCTTAAACTTGGTAAATTTTCGCATGAAGAAGTAGAACATCAGGCATACGAACGATTGGAAATGCTTGGTATAAAAGACCAAGCTTTGAAACCCGCTTCTAAATTATCTGGAGGACAACAACAACGAGTGGCAATTGCAAGGGCTCTAATTAATAATCCAAAAATAATTATGTGTGATGAACCTACCGGAAATCTAGATAGTAAAAACACGCAAATTGTATTTGATATATTCAAACAAATAACTAAAGAGTTTAACCAAACTATTATTGCTGTTACACACGATAACGATTTTGCCAAAGCTTCTGACAGAACAATTGAGTTAGCTGATGGAAAAATTATAAGTCATGGATTAGATAAAACTAAATCTTAATTCCTACAAGCAATACATCGTCAACTTGCTCTAAATTACCCTTCCACTCTTTAAATTTAGTATCCAAAATTTGTTTCTGTTCCTCTAAAGATAAATTGCAACTAGCTAAAAGTATTTCTTCTAATTGCTTGTACTTAAACTTTTTCCCTTTTTTGCCACCAAACTGGTCGGCATAACCATCTGTAAATATATAAACCGAATCGTTTTTTTGTAATTGAACTTTATTGTATGTAAACAGTTGATCGTCAGTAGGCGATTTACCAACAGGCATTTTATCTGCTTTACAAATAATTAATTCGTTATTACGAATGATATAGAATGAATTATTAGCAGCAGCATATTCGAGCGTTAATGCATTAAAATCAAAAGCACATAAAACACAGTCCATTCCATCCTTGCTATCTTCATTACCAATAGGATTTAACGCTTTAATAATATGATTGCGTTGCTCGTTTAAAACCATATCAGGATTAACTATATTTTTTTCAATTACATTTTCGTTTAAAAAAGATATGTTAAGCAGACTCATAAACGCACCCGGTACACCGTGCCCAGTACAATCAGCCACAGCCATATAAAATTTATCATGATGGTTCACTGCCCAATAAAAATCGCCACTTACAATATCCTTAGGCTGGTAAAAAATAAAATAGTTTTTTACATATTGCGATATATAATTATCGGATGTAATCATTGCGCGCTGTATTCGTTTAGCGTAATGAATGCTATCTGTTATTTCTTTATTTCGCTCTTCAATAATTGCGTAGGCATTTTCAATTTTTTTGTTTTTTAAATCAAGCTCTTTATTAATTTGTTGTTTTTGCAAATTACTTCGGTAGGCATAAACAGCAAAGCCAAACACTAGTATTAAAATACCGCATACGCTCCAAATAATTACTTTTTGTTTTCTACTTTCAGCTAGGGCAATAGCTGTTTCTTTTTCATGCGCTGCATCTTCTATAGCCTTTTTCTTATCAAATTCATAATTCATTTCGGCACGCACAATTTTATTAGAAGCTTCTTCATTATTAATGCTATCCTTAAACAGGATAAATTTTTGAAAATATTCAAGCGATTGCTCAAATTTTCCTTGTGCTTTATACACATCTGATAAACCTTTACAACATTCCTTTAAATCATCAATGATTTCAAATTTTTGAGAAGCAATTAAAGCTTTTTTAAAATACTCTTCTGATAGAGAATAATTTTTTAACTTGTAATAAATGCCTCCAAAATTAATATTGCCATTTAACAGCCCTTCTTCATCCCCAATTTCTTCGTTAATTTTTTGAGATTCTTTTAATAAAGTTAATGCTTTATCATATTGATGTTGATCTTTATAAACAACAGCCATGTTATTTAATATAGCCGCCTTACCCGATTGATCACCAATTTCTATTTTAATAGTAAGGCATTTTTCAAAGTAAGATAATGCATTTGTAAAATCATTTTTATTGTAAAAAATGTTCCCTAAACTATTATATGATTCTGAAATTGCATTTTTATCGCCTCTCGATATTCTGATTTGTAATGCTTTGGTATGATATGAAAGAGCTTCTTTATACTTCTCCTCCATTTGGTATATGAGACCAATGTTTGTGTAAGCTTTTGCAATCGATGAGCTATCTATTTCTTTATTTCCTTCCGCTATTAGATCTTCTTTCATTTTTAGCGATTTTAAAAGATACTGAAGACCCTCCGCATAATTACTTTGATTACCACAAATATTACCAAGGTTATTATAGCAAACAGCAACGCCAAACTTGTCATTAATTTCTTCTCGAATAACCAGTGATTTCTTGTAATATTTAAGAGCTTCCGGAAAATTACTGGTAGCTAAATAAATGCCCCCTAAACTATTGAAAGAACTTGCTATTGCTTTTTTATCCTTTAGCCCTAATCGGATTTCTAAAGATTTATTAAAAAAAAAGATAGCACTATCATATAAAGCAGTTTCCATTAATACATTTCCTAAATTAGAATAAGCATTTGCCTCCCCCTTAGGAAACGAGTTTTTTTGAGAAAGAGATAATGCTTTTCGGGCATTAGTAACGGCTGCTTTGTAATCAGATGTTTTATCGTAATTAACACTTAGGCGATTAAATATATTTACTTTTTCAGTATCGCTTTTTGTAGTTAATAAAGCTTTTTGAAGAGAGTCGTTTTTATTGTTTTGACCAAATAAAATTTGTCCTATAAAAATTAAGGCAATTATTAAAATAATCTTAGTCGACATTTCTTTTCTGACTGTTTCTAAATAACTCAAATGAATTAATTTAATAAGTAAATATTTGGTTTTTAAAAGTAGTTAATTTTTTGGATTTTCATTTATCATATATAAAGAGCGTTTTTATGTAAATAATTAATAGTTATATTGCTCAGTAATATTATTCCTATACTTTTATTTATGAAGTTTCATTTAAAAATATTTTTTACTGTAAATATTTTATTTTTTACCTCAGTTTATGTTAAGGCTCAAAATTCAGATTTAAAACCAAGTACTGCCAATAAGTTAAATTTAGTGGGGTTTACTAATTTATATAAAGTAGATGATAGTCTTTATAGATCTGAACAGCCCAGTAATAAAGGTTTTGTTTTATTAGATAGTGTTGGCATTAAAACCGTCATTAATTTAAGACAAAGGAAAACTGATAATTATAAAATTAAGAAAACAGGTTTAGAGTTAGTAAATATGCCTATGAACGCTTGGACGATATCGTACAGTGATATTGTGGCAAGCATGAGAGTTGTTATACATGCAAAAAAACCTATTCTTATACATTGCAAGCATGGCGCTGATAGAACAGGATGTATGGTGGCTATTTATAGAATTATTAACTGTGGCTGGACAAGAGAAGATGCTATAAAAGAATTTAGATACGGCGGGTTTCATTATCATGAAAAAAGTTTTCCAAATATTTTAAGATTATTAGAAACAGTAGATATTGAGCAGATAAAAAAGGATATAAAAGAATAGTTTTTTATTTGAAATAAATTTCATTTATTTACGTAAATTATTTTAAAAGCAGGTGCTAAAAAAAACAATTGTATACTTTTTTCTAACAGCCTTTTTATTTCAGGCGGTAGTTTTTAATGTCTTTTTATACGGTTTTACAATTCTTGCCAAGTACGATGAAAACCATGCGCAAATTCAGCAGATTGAGTTTACTCTAGACCAATTTGCCAAACTAAAACTAAATCAAAGCGAGTTTACTTATAACAACAATTTATACGATGTTATATCATCTAAAACCGAAAACGGCATCATTAAACTACTTTGCAAAGTAGATGCTAAAGAAAAAGACTTTCTTGAAAAACTAATTGAAGGCTTTAAGCAGAGTAAAACAAAAAAACAAATTTCGTTTTCTTTTTTAGCAGAATTGCATAAACCTTTTCAGGTTAAAACACAAGCACTGCACAGCGGCAACATAAAACACTTTATTGTAGCAAGTTGTGTTTTAAAAAACAATAACGATAAAACCACTCCGCCACCCAGAGCGTAAAACTTCCTTTTTCTTTCTCTATTCTGTTTATCGGTACAGCCGTTAAACTCCTTTTATTTATTAAACATTAAAATCGTTATGAAAAATTTAAAAAACTATATAATTTTAATTTGTTGTTTATTTATAAGTGTATCGTCATTTGCACAAAATGTTTTATCGGGTAAAATAACTGATGCTAAAGATAGCAGTGCATTGGCGGGTGTTGTAATTTATATACCCGATTTAAAAGTGGCGGGCATCACAAATGCCGAAGGTGAGTATAGTATAAAATATTTACCAAAAGGTAGTTTTATTGTTCAGTTTAAATTATTAGGTTACTCTTCGCACGCACAAAAAATTGATATAAAAGATGCTGTTACTTTTAACACCAAACTAACTCTTTCTAACCGAGAAATGGAAGAAATTGTTGTTACCGGAAACTCGCAAGCCACTTCAGCTGCGCAAACACCGCAAACAGTTACCGAAGTAAGTAAAGAGTATCTGGCCGAAAATTCGGCAACAAACGTAATTGATGCTATTGCTAAAACACCAGGTGTGTCTGCTATGACAGATGGGCAAAGTATTTCGAAACCTGTTATACGTGGCTTGGGTTATAACAGGGTGCTGACCTTAAACGATGGTGTAATGCAGGTGGGACAAACCTGGTTTGATGAATTTGGAATTGAAGTTGACCCTAATTCGGTTGATAGAGTAGAGATTTTAAAAGGGCCTGCATCACTTGCTTATGGCTCTGATGCTATTGCGGGCGTAGTTAACCTTATTGCAGAAAAGCCGTTGCCCGAAGGACAAATGAAAGGAGAAATAGCAACTAATTACCAAACAAACAATGGTTTAATTAATCAGATGTTTCATTTGGCAGGTACTAAAAATGGTATTTCGTGGAGTGGACGTATAGATAATATTATGGCACATTCTTATCAAAATGCTGCTGATGGGTACGTGCTAAATTCTCAGTTCAGTAATTTTAATGCCGATGGCACCATTGGCATACATCGTAAATGGGGTTATTCTCAAATTCATGCAAGTTATTTTGATATGGCTACGGGTATTGTGGATGGAACAAGGGATTCAGCAACAGGTACTTTAATGAGGCAAGTTGCTTACCCCGGGTTTAATGGAGGTGGTGCAACGTATATTATTCCTTCGCATCAAGAACAAACTTCGTATACGCCGCTGGTAATTAATCAACATATTAAGCATACAAAAGTTGTTTGGGATAATAGTATTGCTGTTGGAAAAGGGCGCATTACAGGTTTATTTTCGTATCAGTTAAATCAACGACAAGAAACCAACGACCCAACCATAGTTAATACACCCGATATTTATTATCAATCAAACGCCGCTACCTACGATGTGCGTTATGTAGCTCCACAAATGGGTGGTTTTAATTTTTCAACAGGTGTTAATGGTCTTTATCAAAATTCACAAAGTTTGGGTACTTTAATGCTTATACCTAACTATAATTTATTTCAGATTGGAGGCTTCGCTATCGCAAGTGAAAAAATTGGTAATCTAACCCTAAGCGGAGGGATAAGATACGATACCAGAACATTTAATGGTGTTGACCATTGGGTAGATTCTAACCAAGTACCTGTGGCAGCCGACAAAGCGGGTGGCATACATGAGTTTCAGGGTTTTACTACAAAGTTTAGTGGCATGTCGGGCAGTTTTGGTGCGGTATATAATTTTAAACACAACTTTTATGCAAAAGTTAATGTTGCACGTGGTTATCGCGCTCCTAACGTATCTGAGTGTGCGGCTAATGGCATACATGATGGAACTGTTGTTTGGGAACTGGGCGATGCTAATCTTAAACCTGAATTTAGTTTAGAAGAAGATTTGGCTATTGGCATGAATGGAAAAGACATAAGTTTTGAAGTGGATGCGTTTAATAATAGTATCAGTAATTTTATTTATGCACAGGGTTTAACAAGTAAAAATGGTGGCGATTCATTAAACAATACATTTCCATCAGTTAGCATTGGCCCCGCTCCGGTTTATAAATATACACAGGGTAACGCGCAGCTTTATGGTGGTGAGGCTATGCTTAATATTCATCCACGTGTAATTTCGTGGCTTGAGTTAAACTCTACCTTAAGTGTGGTACAGGGTGGTTTAAAAAATGTGGCCGATTCGGTAAAGGTTTTACCTTTTGTACCTCCTACAAGAATTACCGCCGACCTTAAATTCAAATTTAAAAAAGTAGGCAAGTCAATTAAAAACGCATACATAAAAGCAGGCATGTTAGATTGCTTTCAACAAAATAAAATTTACGAGCAGTATGCCGTTTATAATGGCTACAGCCAAACAGGGACTCCGTTTGAGTACGCCGCAAGTAAAAAAGCAACCGAAGGTTATATGTTGTTTAATGCAGGTTTAGGTGGCGATGTAACAAACAGTAGCGGAAATACTATTTGCAAATTATACTTTGTTTGCAACAACATTTTTAATACCGTTTATATGGATTATATGAGCCGATTTAAATACTATCCTGTTAACTATAGCACCGGCAGAGTTGGTGTTTACAACATGGGGCGTAATTTCAGCATTAAACTTATCATCCCGATTAATTTTAAAAAATAAGTAACCTAACGGTATAATTTAACATGATTAAAAAAGATCATGTTAAATTATACCGCTTGTTTTTGATATACCACCTTTTGATAGTAATTAGTCTTTTTTAATTAATTGTTAATAAAATTAACTCCTGTTTATTAACCCCCATAAAGTAATTGACTCATAAAAATGAGTTAATCACCCTATTGTAATTGGTCATTTAGTATTCTAAATTTGGGCTTACATCCTTTTTAATGTTAATCTTTTAGATTTAATCGTATATAAAATTACGAACATTTTGTGATTTAACAGAGGAAAGGTTGTTTTTCTGCTTAATAATTTATAAATTTAATTACTAAAAAATTTCATAATAAAATATCATGAGTAAAAAAATTATATTATTACTTGCGTTTTTTATAACGAGCGTTTTTGTAAAAGCCCAAATAAATTCATTACAAAATACTGATAAAAAAGAAAAATTAACTGAAAGTAAAATAGCTCAAGACCTTGATAAAGCAAGAAAAAGCGGAACGCAAGAATGGGAAATTGCAGTTAAAAAGAAGTTATTAAATGAAAAAATAAATCAACCTATTGCTAATAAAAATGAAAATTCACAAACCCCTCATGTAAATGCTACATCGTGTGTAAACCCCGGTTTTGAAGACGGTACTACAAATGGCTGGACATTTTTTAGCGGACAAATATGCTCACCTTCAACAAATTTACCTTGTAACACATGTCCAACAACTCCTGGGGCTCTTACTTGGGTAACTAACGCAACAGGAACCTTTGGTGCTTGCACTCAAGATAATGCAGGAACTGATTTTTATAGTGGCTTATCTGCTATTGCTCCTGGAAGTGGTAATAATTATTCGTTATTATTGAATAATGCTTGTACCAACGGAAAAATTGAAAAAGCAGTTTATTCGTTTGTAGTAAGCCCATCTACTAATATATTTACTTTTCAATATGCAGTAGTATTAAATAGTGGTGGGCACCCTCCTAATGAACAACCTTATTTCCACGTAGATGCTACAGATATTACTACTGGCTCAGTAATTCCTTGTACAGAGTATGATGCAACCGCACCAACGTCTGGCAGTCTTAATGGTTGGTCAGTTTCTGCTCAAAATAATCAGGTTTATACATATCCTTGGACAAGTGTTGCTTTAGATTTATCTGCCCCGGCTTATAACAATCACACTATTCAAGTGAATTTTATAGTAAGTGATTGTAACCAATGCGGGCATTTTGGTTATTGTTATATAGATGCCAGTTGCAATTCTAATTTAATTACACTTACCAAAGGCATATGCCCTGGTGGTGGACCCGGTATATTGACAGGGCCGCCGGGATTTGCAACTTATTCCTGGGTCAACTCATCAAATACCGTTGTCGGAACAAATCAAGTTTTTTCAACAAACACTCCCGGTAGTTATACATTAAATACTACATCGGCTACAAGTTGCCCATCACCAAGTATGTTTGCAACACTTACAGCTAGTCCAGACCCTACACCTTTGTTCACCAATTCTGTACCGCCTTGCGGAAGTAATGTTACACTCACGGATGGTTCTACGGTTAGCTCCGGTTCAATTGTAAATTGGCAATGGAATTTTGGAGATGGCTCTGCCTCTGTTAATTCAGCCACAGGTGCATCTCAGACACATGTTTATAATCCACCGGGCAACTATACCGTTACCTTAAAAGATTCAACTGACGGAGGCTGTATAGCTACCTACACGGCGGTGGTAAATGCTAATGGTGGTGGGCCTGTTCCCGTTTTTTCCTCCAATTCACCGCCCACCGCACCCCAATGTTTTACAGGAAATAATGTAGTTTTCACCAACACTTCAAGTGCCCCTGCCGGAGTAACTATAACCGGTTATCAATGGGATTTTGGAGATGGAAGCACTGGGACATCTACAGTAGGTACTCCAAATACATCGCATAGTTATACAAACTGCGGAACATTTGTTGTAACACTTACTGTTACAACTACTACCTGTAATGGTACTACTACGCAAACAGTAGTTATAAACCCTAGTCCTACGGCTTCATTTAATGCCCCAACAGTTTGCTTAGGAAATGCTTCTGTATTTACTTCTACAGTTGCCTCTACACCTTGTACTTCTGCCACGTATACATATAATTGGGCTTTTAGTGGGGCAGGAACAGGCTCTAATATTACTACAGCAACACCTACTTTTACTTATTCAGCAGCGGGGACTTTTCCGGTAACTTTAACTGTAACCGCTGTTGGAGGGTGTAGTGTAACGGCTACTAACAATGTAATCGTTGGTCCAGATCCTACTGCATCATTTACAGTTGCTCCTGTTTGTGAAGGAACAGCCTCACATTTTGATGCAAGTGCTTCAACTCCAGGTGCCACTTATAGCTGGAGTTTC
>JABDCR010000023.1 GCA_013288015.1 Bacteroidota bacterium
AATGATGCGTAGCATTGGTAACTTCTCAGGTGGTTGTAACGTACAATTTGCCGTAAGCGATGATGCTAAAGAAGACATTATTGCTATTGAAATTAACCCGCGTGTATCTCGTTCATCTGCCCTGGCAAGTAAAGCAACCGGTTACCCAATTGCTCGTATTGCAAGTAAACTGGCTATTGGTTACACGCTTGATGAATTGCAAAATCAAATTACAAAATCAACATCCGCTTATTTCGAGCCTACATTAGATTATGTTATTGTAAAAATTCCTCGTTGGAACTTTGATAAATTTAAAGGTTGTAACCGCGAGCTTGGTTTCCAAATGAAATCGGTTGGCGAGGTTATGGCCATTGGTCGTTCATTTCAGGAAGCTTTACAAAAAGCCTGTCAGAGTTTAGAAATTAAACGTAATGGTTTAGGTGCCGATGGAAGAGAAATTACCGACCAGGCAGAATTACTACGTGCCTTAGAGCGCCCAAGCTGGAACAGGTTGTTTATGATATACGATGCCATGAAACTTGGTATATCTATTAAAACTATACAAAAACTTACCCGTATAGATATGTGGTTTCTTCAGCAAATTGAAGAAATGATTGCACTTGAATACGAAATTTCAAAATTTACTTTAACCAATATACCTAAAGACCTTTTATACGAAGCCAAACAAAAAGGTTATGCCGACAGGCAGGTTGCACACTTATTGCGTTGCTTAGAAAGCGAAGTATATAAAAAACGTAACGAGCTTGGCATTAAGCGCGTATATAAATTAGTAGATACTTGTGCTGCTGAGTTTGAAGCAAAAACACCTTATTACTACTCTACTTTTGAAGATGAGAATGAAAGCATCCGCTCAAATAAAAAGAAAGTCATTATTTTAGGGAGCGGTCCTAATCGTATAGGACAAGGCATTGAGTTTGATTACTCATGCGTGCATGGTGTGTTAGCAGCTAAAGAATGTGGTTACGAGACTATTATGATTAACTGTAACCCTGAAACGGTTTCAACCGATTTTAGCACAGCCGATAAATTATATTTTGAGCCTGTTTTTTGGGAACACATTTACGACATCATTCTGCATGAAAAACCTGAAGGTGTTATAGTTCAGCTTGGCGGACAAACGGCTTTAAAGCTGGCTGAAAAATTAGACCGTTACGGCATTAAAATTATTGGCACCGATTTTAAATCGCTAGACTTGGCGGAAGACAGAGGAAGTTTCTCTAACCTATTAAAAGCAAACAATATCCCTTATCCTAAATTTGGTGTTATTGAAGATGCAGAAGAAGCCATTACCCTATCAAAAGAATTAGGTTTCCCCCTACTCGTTCGCCCAAGCTATGTACTTGGCGGACAAAGCATGAAAATTGTTATTAATGAACAAGAGCTTGAGCAACACGTAGTAAAACTTTTAAATGATTTACCAGAGAATAAAGTGTTGTTAGATCATTTTCTTGAAAACGCTATAGAAGCCGAAGCTGATGCAATTTGTGATGGTACCGATGTTTATATTATAGGCATTATGGAACACATAGAGCCTGCTGGCATTCATAGTGGTGATAGTTATGCTGTGCTCCCTCCATTTGATTTAAGCGAAAATGTAATTAAACAAATAGAAGCGCACACTAAAAAAATTGCTCTTGCTTTAAATACAGTTGGGTTAATTAACATACAGTTTGCCGTTAAAAATGAAGTAGTTTATATCATCGAGGCTAACCCACGCGCATCTCGTACCGTACCATTTATAGCTAAGGCTTATGATGAGCCTTATGTAAATTATGCCACTAAGGTTATGCTGCGAGAGAAAAAAGTAAAAGACTTTAAATTTAGTCCACGTAAAAAAGGTTATGCTATTAAAATACCAGTATTTAGCTACGAGAAATTCCCTGAAATACAAAAAGAGCTTGGTCCTGAAATGAAATCAACCGGCGAGGCTATTTATTTTATTGATGACTTGTACGACGAATATTTTCAAAACATTTATAGTGAGCGTAACTTGTATTTAAGTAAATAGATTTACTAATAATTTTTTTTAATTTTGCTTTATTATCCTATAAAGGTTATTCAAAATGTCTTTAATTAAATCTGATTTTCCAAAAAAAATTATACTCTTTATTTTATTTGCATTTCTTTTTCTGTTTATTGATAAAACCCAAATTCATAATTTAATTTATGAGAAAAAAATTATGTCGATTGGGTTGGTACAAACCATTTTATATTTTATAATCTATTTAGGGCTTATATTTAGCTCCCTCATTTTTTTACTAGTAAAAAACAACTTTATCAGGTATAGTTTTTTATCGCTTTTACTACTTTCTCTAGTCATCTCGTTTAGCACTATTATTGCCCATAACTCCGATTTTACTATAAATCAAGCAAGTACTGTTTTAAATGAAATACATTGGGCCGGCGAAGCGGCTAGTTTATACTATCCTCAATACATAATTGCTATTCTATTATCCATATTTATAGTTTACTTATTACACATACTTACAAAAAATTGGATAAAAGGGAGGGTAAGTAACTTGCTATCTTTAGTTGGCTTATGTTTTATCACGCTATCAATTATTATCACTATTAGAACTGCAGCTTTTATTACTCCTTTTCCTACCTATTTAAATGTTCCTATCAATATAATATATGGAATAAAAACAACTCCTCACTTTGGCAAACGAAACAACCCAACTCTTAAGCCTATCGCAAAAAGATTAGCCAAACACATTTTTTTTGTAGTAGATGAAACTATACGAGGAGATCTTATGGGCATAAATAATAAAAAATTAAAAAACACCCCATTTTTAGATAGCATATCAAATAGTTATTACAACTATGGCATTGCAAGCTCTTCGGCAACTTGTAGCAGGGCATCGAATATGATTTTGCAAAGTGGTTTAAGGTTAGATCAATTACCTGATTTTAATTTTTTATACGCTTCTAACCCAAGTATTTTTCAGTACGCAAAACAAGCAGGTTATAAAACTTATTTTATTGATGGGCAAAATGATTCTGAGCAACCGCAAAACAACATGACTAAATTTGATTTTTTTGCCATCGATAAATACATTGAAATACGAAAAATACATCAGGGAATTGAGTTGTACGATATAGATCATAAAATTATTGAGTATTTGGATGAAATTCCGAAACAAGATTCATGTACCTTTACTTATATTAATAAACTAGGCTGCCATTCTAATTACGCAGGGAAATATCCACCAACTAGAGAAATATTTAAACCCGTCTATCAACTTAATGATGTCAATATAGATAGAGTTACAACATTAAACACCTATTACAATGCTCTTAATTGGACTGTTGATGAGTTCTTTAAAAAATTATTGCCAAAAATAGAAAACGACAGTGTTATAATTCTTTATTTTTCTGATCATGGAGAGAGTATAATGGAATATGGAAAATACATTGGTCATTGCCAAAATTTTACGGAGGAAGCTACGATACCATTTTTAGTCTTTAACATAGGGGAAAATCCAGAAATAAATAGAGCACTCGACTCTAATTATGTATACAATAAAAACCACATTAGTCAATTTCAAGTATTTCCAACAACTTTATTGTTAATGGGTTATTCCAATAAAGAAGTAACCAAAACATATGGTTTAAGTATTTTTAATAGATTAGATAAAATAGAACGGAAATTTTTAGCAGGAGTTCTTTATTTACCCCAATACAACCAAATTAATGTTTACCATAATCCAACTTCAAGTAAAAAATAAGCCTTAATTCAAACATAAAAAATAATACAGTTAATTTACTGTTACAAAAACCGCTGATAGAGGCTCTTGTTATTTTAAAAGGTCAACGAGCAATTAGTTTGGCTAATTTTTAAATTAACTTCTTTACCAAAATAAAGAGCAAGGTTTCTATCTATATGTCCTGCAGGAACATTAAAACATACCGGGTAGTTGTATTCTTTTACTGCATCTAAAATTATTTCTTCAGTAGTTTTACCAAAAGGTATCGTGTTATCTTTCATATCGGTAAAGCTGCCAACAACAAGCGCTTTAAGGTTTTCTAACTTTCCACTTCGTTTTAAATTAAGCATCATCCTATCAATGTGATACAGATACTCATCTAAATCTTCCAGAAATAAAATTTTATTTTTTGTATCTATATCGCTTGCCGTACCGGATAATGCATATAGTAAAGAAAGATTACCACCAACTAGTACCCCATTTGCCTCTCCAACTTTATTTAAAGGATTCACTTCAAAGTGATATGAAACTAGCTCTCCAAACAAACATTTTCTTAGGGTTTCAACTGCTTCAGCATTTTTATTAAAATTAATAGGCATAGTAGCATGCAAAGTAGGCAAGCCAATATGCGTGTGTATGTGCGAGTGAAGCACCGTAACATCACTGTAGCCAATAATAAACTTTGGGTTTGTTTTCAGCTTGGTAAAATCTATAGCATCAACAATTCTAACAGTGCCATAACCACCCCTTGCAATAATTATGGCTTTAATGTTATCATCATTTATAGCCCATTGTAAATCTTCGGCGCGTTGTTTATCACTCCCCGCAAATTGGTTTTCTATCTCATAAATATTTTTACCCAACACGGGCTGCAAACCCCATTCTTTAAAAGTTTCTATAGCAAAAGCAAGCTCTTCTGCCGATATTTTTCGGGCAGTAGCTACCACGGCTATTTTATCATTTTGTTTTAAGTAGGGTGTTTTATTCATTTTTTAAAAAGCTTCGCCTATGGTAAAATAATAATTTAAGTGGGTGCTATTTACGCCAACATCAAAACGCACGTTAAGGTGTTGTTTTTCATCAATTAAACCGCGAATGCCCGCACCATAAGTAAAATGCCCATATTTTAAATTAAATTGGTTCAAGTCTGGGGCAATTTCTCCAAGCCCTGCAAAAGTAGCAAAGCCCAATCGCCAAAATAAATGCGCACGATATTCGGCCTGTAAAATCCAACCATCTTTATCGCGATAACGACCTTGATATAAACCACGCATCTTACTATCCCCACCCAAAACAGCCATTTGGTAAAAAGGCACATTTCCTGTATTAATAGTTCCGTATGCATTAAATGCCAATACTTGGCTGCGAGGTAAAGCAACATAAGTAGACATATCTAAAGAATACTTGTCGAACCGATAATTACTGCCTGTTACTGCACTATTGGTTAATGCAAAAAATTCTACATAATAACCTTTGGTAGCATAAAACTGATTATCTCTGTTGTCGTATTTTATGGTTCCGCCAACACCCGATGTAATTCCCCCATTACTACCCGATATATTTCCTTTAATAAGCTTACCGGTATCACTTAGCTGAGTAATGCCTGTGTAATCAAAAGCGTATTTAAACCCCGCATAAAAATGAGGATAAACACGTTTTAAAGCTGTTATTCTAAAACGCCCAAAAGTGGCAAAGTATCGTTCTCTAAAATAAGGTGGTATTTTATTACCTACACCAAAAAAAAGATAGTTTACATTTTGATAAGTAGGCTCGCCATATATATTATATTTCTCTTTATTAAACCAAAACTGAAATGGGGCACCCAACACCAATTGCCTAAGTTGTGTAGCTGACAGAGCAAATAAAACATTGGAGTGTCGTAAACTATCAGGCTCATGCTTTTGTTTAAATCTAAGCACACCGGCAGCACCTGCGCCAAACCTAGTTTCTGGGGCATAATAAAGTACAGGAATAACCAAAAGTTTTACATTTTGTACTTTTTTTATATGAATTGTATCGTTCGTGTTAGCCTTTGCGGTAAAAAGCAAAACAATAAAAAAAAGGATAAAGTATATTTTAACTCGCATAAAAAACATTACAAAGGTACTTTTTAGAAACGATTTTTTTACTTTTGAAAAAAATCAATTATTTATATGGAAAACGGATATGTAAAAAGTCAGATTGAAAATGGTATAGCAACGGTTACATTTTTTCATCCGCAAAGCAATTCATTGCCCGGAGAAATTTTGCGGGCTCTTGCCAAAGAAATAGAAAAAGTGGGTAACAACCCCGATGCAAAGGTTATCATTTTAAAAAGCGATGGCGATAAAGCCTTTTGTGCAGGTGCATCATTTGATGAATTAATTGCTATTAAAGACATAGAAACCGGCAAACATTTCTTTTCAGGTTTTGCAGGCGTTATAAATGCCATGCGTAAAGCACCTAAGTTTGTTATTGCCCGTGTGCAGGGCAAAGCAGTAGGTGGTGGTGTGGGGCTTGCCTCAGCGGCCGATTACACCTTTGGAAATGAAAATGCAGCTATAAAGCTAAGCGAGTTAGCTGTAGGCATTGGCCCGTTTGTGGTTGGCCCGGCAGTTGAACGAAAAATGGGAACTTCAGCCTTTTGCCAACTTACTATTAATGCAACTGAGTGGCACGATGCTAATTTTGCCCAACAAAAAGGTTTGTATGCCGCTGTTTTTAAAACAAATGAAGAAATGGATGCTGCTATTTTAAGTTTGGCAATAAAATTGGCCGAAAGCAGTCCCGAAGCAATGAAAATGTTAAAAAAAGTAATGTGGGAGGGCACTGAAAACTGGGATACGTTGCTATTAGAGCGCGCGGTAATGTCTGGAACCCTTGTACTTAGCGATTTTACCAAAAATTTCATATCCACTTTCAAGAAAAAGTAATCGTTTTGACGATATTTTTTTACCTTTGGGCTACTAAAAATTAAACCTAATCAAAAAAATGAAAAAAATTTTACTTACATTATCATTACTTGTTGCCGGAATAAGCGCAACATTTAGTCAGTCGACCATTTGGGAGGCTCATAACATCAATGTAGACACAGCAATGGGAATTCGTTGGATGGATGCAGTGGATACAAACACTGTATGGGGTCTTATTTATGATGGTACTGTACCTGCTAGGTCAAGTAACGTATTTGTAAAAACAGGCAACGGTAACGTTTTTACT
Source organism: Bacteroidota bacterium (assembly GCA_013288015.1). Lineage (GTDB taxonomy): Bacteria > Bacteroidota > Bacteroidia > B-17B0 > Aurantibacillaceae > PALSA-968. The sequence goes on from JABDCR010000023.1 coordinate 6,906, forward strand.
CACGGTACTTTTATGGCTGATACAAACACTTACAATTCTTCAAACATCTCTGCTGTTGATTCTATGATTGCTTATGTAGCTATATTTGATAAAGCTGCTGACGGAACAAGTGGTAAAATTGTGAAAACAGTAAATGGTGGAGTAACCTGGACAAATGCATCAGACTCATTAACGATGTTTGCCGGAGCAGCCAATTTTCCTGATTTTGTACATTTTTGGGATGCAAATAACGGTTTAGCTTTAGGTGACCCAAATGGTAATACAAGCGGTTCGGGTACTGAGTTTGAAATTTGGCGCACCCATAACGGAGGTACCAACTGGACTCGTGTGCCTGATGCAAACATTCCTAACCCGGTTTCGGGTGAGTTTGGTTTAACCAATGGTTTTTTTGCTTTAGGAGCAAAAATGTGGTACGTTACCAATAAAGCCCACGTTTTCAGATCATCTGATAGTGGAAAAACATGGGCTGTATCTACAGCTTTACCAGGTTTAGCCGGTCAGGTTGATGGTGTAGCTTTTAGAGATACTTTAAATGGACTTGCATGGGGCAGATCAACAACTGCAACTACTGCCATATTTAATATTGCAAAAACAATTAACGGTGGTGCAACTTGGACAGCTGTTACCACTACTACAACTACTCAATTAGGAACAAATGATATTTGTGTTATTCCTGGTAAAAACACTTATATGTCAGTTGGACTAAACAAAGGTGGTAACGCTTGGATAACATCTACAACCCCAGATGATGGTTCTACTTGGAACGTGTTAGAAACTGTTCCTAATACATCACTTGCTAACGAATATGCATTAATGTTACAAGTACAAATGCTTGACTCTTTACACGGTTGGGCTGGTTGTTTTTCTGATACCGCTCGTCCGTTGGGTAAAAATGGCATGGATAAATACAGAGGTCCAAAAATTGCTTTAGCATGTCCTCTTAATATAGCAGCTAGTAAAACAACTATTTGTTCAGGCGATTCTTCTATGCTGACTGCAAGCGGTGCAAATACTTATTCATGGACGACTGTTGGTGCAACTACTTCAACTGTAACCGTAAAACCAACAGCAGCAACAGTTTATACTGTTACAGGCACTATATCAGGTTGCGTAAATACACAAACAGTTAACATAGCTGTAAACCCAACTCCAACTTTAACTATCACAGACCCATATGGTACATCATTAACTACGGGTACAGTTTGTACTGGTGGTACAGAGTATCTTACTGCTTCGGGTGCAGTTACTTATACATGGTCTCCTGCAGGAACTTTAAGTGCTACATCAGGTTCATCAACTTTTGCTACTCCTACTGTTACAACAACCTATTCGTTAACCGGCAAAACAGGTACTTGTACTAAAGTTACTCCATTTACAATAACTGTACTTGCTACACCAAGTCCTGTTTTAGTGGCTCCTTCGGTTAGTGTTTGTTCAGGAGGCACTGTTACGCTAAATGCAAGCGGGCTTAGTACCTATTCGTGGACTCCATCAACAAGTTTAAGTGCAGCAACAGGTAGTAGTGTTATGGCAAGTCCAGGCGTTACAACTGTATATGTAGTTACTGGTCTTGATGGTTCGGGTACTTGCAAAACATCTTCTCCGCTTACAGTAACTGTAAACGTTTGCGCTGGCATCGCTACTATTTCAAATAATTCTGATATATCAGTTTATCCTAACCCAAGCACAGGTTTAGTAACTATTTCTATTCCATCAGTTAATGCTGCTACCACGCTTTATGTAACCGATATGATTGGTAAAGAAGTGTTTCAATCTTCGGTAAAAGATGCTAATGTTAGCTTAGACCTTACCAACTTACAAAAAGGTTTATACATGCTTACTATCTCTAACGGACAAAGCAAACATGTACAAAAACTTATTATTCAATAATAAGTAAATAGTATTTTAATAATGAGAGCCCTGCTGAAAAGCGGGGCTTTTGTTTTATAGTTTACTCCCATTTTATTTTTCTATTTTTAAAGCCGGAATAAATGACTGCTAAAGAAAAATATCGCCAGTATTGTAAAACTGCTAAAGATGTAAGTTTGTTTCAGCAAGATTGGTGGTTGGATGCTGTTTGCGGTACACAAAACTGGGATGCAATAATACATGAAAACAACGGAAATATTATTGGGGCATGGGCATATCCTATAAAAAAGAAATATAATTTACAGCTTATAGCCATGCCAATGCTTACACCCGGCATGGGACCTATTATTACTTACTTTCCGGGACAAAAACCTGCAACACAATTAAGTCATGAGCAACAGGTGTTAGATGAACTAATAACCCAACTACCTAAATTTGATTTATTTGAATTGTATTTTCTTCCTCATTATAAAAACCATCTTTCATTCTATTGGAAAGGTTTTACCCAAAGTACCCGCTACACTTATTTAATAAAAGATTTATCGAATTTAGATAAGGTGTTTGAAGATTTTAACTCAAGTATACGCACACAAATACGCAAAGCAGAAAAAGAAATTACGGTTACTGAAAGTGATGATATAGAACTGTTTTATAAAATTAACGCACTAAGTTTTAAAAGGCAAAATAAAAAAGTACCCTATTCACTTACCTACGTTAAACAAGTTGATGAGGCTTGTAAGAAAAATAATTGCTGCAAAATTTTATTAGCAAAAGATGCCGATAACAATATACATGCAGCCGTTTATATTGTTTGGGATGCACAAAGTGCCTATTATTTAATGGGTGGCGCCGACGAAAATTTTAAAAACAGCGGGGCTTACAGTTTATTACTTTGGCAAGCAATAAAAGCATCTTCAAGTTTAACAAAGCAATTTAATTTTTGTGGAAGCATGTTACCAACCGTAGAACGTTTTTTTCGTTCGTTTGGTGGTGAGCAAACACCTTACCTGCATTTAAAAAAGGTAAATTCAAAGGCACTTAAATTGTTTTTGGCTTTAAAAGAGAAATGAGTTTTAAGCTCATAAAATTGTACCTTTGCATCCATTCTCTCAGTGAAATCTCTATTCTACCTAAATAAATATTTTTACAAGTACCGTTACCGCCTTTTGTTGGGGTGTTTGTTTATTTTGATATCAAACGTGTTATTGGTAAGTCAGGGTATAATTATAAAAAATGCAACCGACGCTTTTGCTGCTAAGACACTAACACAAAATGCCGAAGCCAAAAACACCTATATAGTATATGCCTTGCAACTGTTGGGTTTAACGGTATTTAGTGGCTTGTTTATGTTTTTAAAGCGACAAATTATTATAGTTGTGTCTCGACTAATAGAGTTTGATTTAAAAAACGAAATATATAACCACTACCAGCAATTAGACCATAATTTTTATAAGCGTAACAGCACTGGCGATTTAATGAACCGTATAAGCGAAGATGTTGGCAGAGTGCGCATGTATGTTGGTCCGGCGGTTATGTATATTATAGATACTATTGTTACTATAACTACCGTAGTTATATTTATGTGGCACGAGAGTCCTCAGCTAACCTTAATAGTGCTTGCCCCCTTGCCCATTCTATCTATCATGATTTTTAAAGTGAGTGATGCTATTGGCAAGCGCAGTGTAAAAGCGCAAGAAGCATTATCAAACATAACCTCTGTTGCACAAGAAACCTTTTCGGGCATACGTGTAGTTAAAGCCTACAACAGATTGAATCATTTTTACGATAGTTTTTCTACTAAAGCTGATGAGTATAAACAAAAAAACCTAGCACTCGCTAAAACAGAAGCTGCTTTTCAGCCTTTTATAGCTTTTATGGTTGGCTTAAGTATGTTATCCATTATTTATTTTGGTGGTAAAATGTATGCCGCAGGGCAAATTACTTCAGTTGGGAATTTTCCGCAATTTGTTTTTTATGTAAGTAAACTTACTTGGCCTTTCGCCATGTTGGGTTGGGTTTTATCGCTAGTACAAAGGGCTGCGGCTTCGCAAAAACGCATTAATGAGTTTTTAAAAACCAAGCCTGAAATTAGTAACCCTACCGAAAAAGAATTTGAATTGCACGATAAAATAGAATTCAAAAATGTATCCTACACCTACCCAGATACCGGCATTAATGCATTAAAAAATGTTTCGTTTATTATAAACAAGGGTAAAACCATTGGCATTATTGGTAAAAGCGGAAGCGGAAAATCTACCATAGCGCAATTACTTATGCGTTTTATGGATGTAAATTCGGGTAGTATTTTGGTTAACGAAAATGATATAAAAGCCATAAACCTACAGCAATTGAGGACGAAAACAGGTTATGTGCAACAAGATGTTTTTTTGTTTTCTGATACTATAAAAAATAATATTTCATTTTCAGGAGTATATTCGGATGATGCAGTAAAACAGGCAGCCAAACAAGCTGTTGTTTACGACAACATAGAAGGTTTTTCAGAAAAGTTTGAAACGGTTGTGGGCGAACGAGGCATCACTTTATCGGGCGGACAAAAACAGCGCATTTCAATTGCACGTGCTATTATAAAAAACCCTTCTATTTTTATTTTTGATGATTGCCTTAGCGCTGTTGATAGCGATACCGAACAACAAATACTTGGTAACTTTAAAAAAGTAACGCAACAAAAAACAGGCATTATCATTTCTCACCGCGTATCATCTATACAAAATGCCGATGAAATTATTGTTCTTGGTGGGGGCGCTATTATTGAGCGTGGCACACATGCCGAACTTCTTTTACTAAAAGGAGAGTATTTTAATTTGTATCAGAAACAAAAATTGGCAGAGAATTAGTTTTCTATTGCCTTACAATTTCAAACTCTACCCGTCGGTTTTTTGCTTTACCATCATCTGTTTCGTTATCGGCAATTGGTTGAGAGCTTCCATAACCCTGATAATACATTTTGTTTTGCACGCCGTGCGTAATTAAGTACTCAAAAACAGCACGGGCACGTTGTTCAGACAGTTTTTGGTTTTTTGATTTAGAACCAGAATTATCTGAGTGTCCGTTAATTTTAATAACAAAATTTTGGTGCCTGAAAAGATACTGAGATAGCTTATTTAATTCAGAAAATGATTCAGGCAAAAGATATGATTTACCCAGCTCGAAAGAAACCTTCAGCGTAATTTTTTCTCCGGTTTGTAAATTGTTTTTTACCTGTAAAACCGAATCACTTTCATATTTTAAACTATCAACATAAACAGTTCTCACTTCATCTTTTGGTTTTATCCATTTAAGCGATACGTCATCTATAAAATAATAAGCCTCTTTAAAACCCGGACTTTTTAAATTTATTTTTAGCATATCTTTTTTTAGGTCCGGAGAAAAATTTCCAATGGTTATATACTTTTCTCCGCCAGATGCTTTGTAATTGCCTGTTACTTTAAACCAACAAAGCTCTCCGTTTAAACCGCTTTTTGCATTAACTGTATCCACTACACATTCTTTTTCGGGAAAGTTAACTGCCTTCATTCCACCTTTAGAAATATAAACTCCAAATGATTTCAGCATAGCGTTGCTCCAAAAAGCTAAACGCAGGTAGCATTCAAACTGATATATATTGCCACGTTTTAAGGTTTCAGATAATTTAACCTCAATAAACTCTTTGTATTTTTTTTGATAGCGCAAACCGGCACAGCAATCACCTTCATGAGCTCCTTTGCAGGCGCCAACATCATTTTTTAATGGCGCTTGGTAGTAATCGACTGATGAAACAGGTTTCCAGGGAATGGCATTTTTAAGGTTGTTACCTTTTTTACGGTAGTTTTCAAAACCTCCGTTTGGTACTAGATTTTTATTTACAATTGTTTGCGCAGAAAGGCTCACCCAACTAATTATAATAAAAACAAGTACCTTGAGTTTGCCCATAACTTATTATGTAAAAATATAAAACAATACTGTATTATATTTAAATAGCAAATTAAAACACTAACAACTTATTTAACAGGGTCGTAACCACTACCGCCCCAAGGTCCACAACGTGCCATGCGTTTCATGCCCATCCAACTACCTTTAAATGCGCCATATTTAGTAATGGCTTCTATAGTGTATTGCGAGCAAGTTGGGGTATAACGGCAAGAAGGCATTAAATGGGGTGAGATAGCTCTTTGATAGAACTTTACAAATAAAATAGCGACTTGTTTAGGAAGATTTTTTAGCAAGGAGAATTATTGAGCAGCCTTTTTTTGTTTGAAAGGATTGCAGTTAACAATCAATTTAAAAATAGACATGTAAACGGGTTCTTTCTCTTGTTTATCAGTCACATCTTGATTATCTATAGCTTGTACACCATATGTAGGCAAAGCGTTTTCTATTTTAAAAGAAGATGTGTAAGTTGTTTTGATAAGAAACGAAAGCAAAAACACAACGATAATGATACTCGTTGAAAAAAGTATTTTTTTGTTAGAGATACTCTTTCTCATTCCTATATCAAATGTAGTGCTTTTTTCATTAAAAGCAATATTTTTGTGCAATAAACCCTTCTATGCCAAAAATATTATTGATTGACGATGAAAAAAGTATCCGTCGTTCGCTACGCGAAATCTTAGAATTTGAAAAATACCAGGTAGAAGAAGCCGAAGACGGGTTAATTGGACTCTCAAAAATAGCCGCTGAAAGCTTTGATGTGGTTTTATGTGATGTTAAAATGCCAAAGCTGGATGGACTGGAATTATTGCAAAAATTAAGTAGCGAAGGCAACGAAACCCCTTTAGTAATGATGAGTGGGCACGGTAATATTGAAACTGCAGTTGAAGCAGTAAAGAAAGGGGCCTACGATTTTTTAACAAAACCCGTAGACCTAAATCGACTTTTGGTTACCCTACGTAATGCCTTAGATAAACAACATTTGGTTAGCGAAACCAAAACGCTGCGTAAAAAAGTAGCCAAAGGTTCCGAAATAATTGGCAACTCAAAAGCCATTGAAGAAGTAAAAACCCTTATTGAAAAAGTTGCTCCTACTGATGCACGTGTTTTAATTACAGGGCCAAATGGATCTGGTAAAGAGTTAGTGGCAAAACAACTGCACGATAAAAGTAACCGCGCTAAATTTTCGTTTATAGAAGTAAACTGTGCCGCTATACCATCTGAATTAATTGAAAGTGAGTTATTCGGGCACGAAAAAGGCTCGTTTACATCGGCTGTTGCTACACGCAAAGGTAAGTTTGAATTGGCCGAAGGTGGCACTTTATTTTTAGATGAAATTGGCGATATGAGTCTTTCTGCGCAGGCAAAAGTGTTACGCGCCCTGCAAGAAAATAAAATTACCCGTGTTGGTGGTGATAAATCTATTCCTGTGAACGTGCGTGTTATTGCAGCCACTAATAAAAACCTGCAAAAAGAAATTGAGAACGGAAATTTCAGGGAAGATTTGTTTCATCGCCTAAGTGTTATACCTATTCAGGTGCCATCGCTTGCTGAAAGAAAAGAAGACATTCCTATATTGGCTGAGTATTTTTTAAACATGATTTGTACCGAGCAGGGTAATGCGGTTAAAGATTTATCGGATGCTGCCATTAAAGCCTTACAGCAATTGCCCTGGACGGGTAACATACGCGAGTTTAGAAATGTGATGGAACGTTTAATTATTTTATGCGATAAAACAATTACCGATAAAGACGTAAAAAAATATACTTCTTTCAATTAATTGATGCGTGCGCTTTTTTTCATACCCTTTTTTGTATTTATTTTTTCTGCTTGTACCGAAGAAGTAAAAAACACAAATGAAACTCATGAGAAAAAAGATACGCTTGTTTACCTTAACCATGCTGATACGGCACGTTACGTTGGTATAAACACCTGTAGGCTTTGCCACCAAAGCATTTACAATACATTTATAGAAACCGGCATGGGCAAATCTTTTGCGGGGGCAACCAAGCAAAAATCGGCAGGAGATTATCAGCACTCTGTTATTTATGATAAGTTTTCTGATTTTTATTACAAATCTTTTTGGGGTAAAAACGATTCGCTTTATTTTTTAGAATTTCGTTTACAAGGGAAAGACACCGTTTATAAAAGATTAGAGAGAGCTGATTATATTATAGGTTCGGGTCATCATACAAACTCGCACATGCAAAATATAAATGGGCATTTTAACCAAATACCCATGACTTTCTACACGCAGAAAAAAGAATGGCATTTGCCTCCGGGGTTTGAAAATGGGGTTAACACACGCTTTACACGTAAAATAGGTTTAGAATGTATGAGTTGTCATAACGCCTTACCCGATTTTGTAATGGGTTCAGAAAATAAATACAGTCATGTAGACGAGGGAATAAATTGCGAGCGTTGTCATGGCCCGGGCAGTGTGCATGTGCAACAACGCAGTACAGGCAGTAAAATTGATACCACAAATTATATTGACTATAGTATTGTAAACCCATCTAAACTTTCTATCGATTTGCAATTTGATGTTTGTCAGCGTTGCCACTTACAAGGGAATGCAGTACTTAAAGAAGATAAATCATTTTATGATTTTAAACCCGGTAAAAAACTAAGCGATTACATTTCTGTTTTTTTGCCCAAGTATGCCAATGCTGATGATGAGTTTATTATGGCGTCGCATGCTGATAGGCTAAAAATGAGTCAGTGTTTTATAAAATCGTTTAACCCTGCCGAGGTAAAAAATAAACTGAAACCTTATAAAGATGCCTTGACTTGCGTTACCTGCCATAACCCACATATAAGCGTTAAAGTAACTGGTAACGAGGTTTTTAATAATGCCTGTAAAAATTGCCATCAGCCAAACGGCAAATCAGATTTAGAATGTACCGATAAAAATGTAGTAGCAGCAAAAAATGCAAAAGCAGGACATGCCCCTTCTAATCTATTAAACTGTGTAGGTTGCCACATGCCAAAATCGGGTTCAATTGATATACCGCATGTAACCGTACACGATCATTTTATTAGAAAGCCCATTACTAAAAAAGAAAAAGATAAAATAAAAACCTTTTTAGGTTTGTTTGCTATTAATGATAAAGCACCCGATTCGCTTACCAAAGCTAAAGCAAACATTAATCAGTTTGAAAAGTTTGACCAACAGCAACATTATTTAGATACCGCTTTAAAATATTTATCTGTAAAAGATAAAAATAACATCAATAAAAATTTTGATGCTTTGGTACAGCTTTATTTTTTGAAGAATAATTATGCTATGGTTATATCCTTAGTAAATCAAATTGGTAAAGTAGAATTATTTAATAATCGTTTAAATAAAAAGAGCTATGATAATCAACATGCCTGGACTTGCTACCGCATTGGTGAAAGTTATAATTACCAAAACAAAGCGAATGAGGCGTTGCCGTTTTTTGAGCAGGCTAATAAGTTAGCTCCGTTTGTAGTTGAGTTTAAAGATAAATTGGCGACGGCTTACGCCAGTACCGGAAATAATAATTTGGCGCACCAATATTTTAACGAAACTTTAAAAGAAAACCCAAAATATGTTACTTCAATTGCCAACCTTGGTTTTTTATATTTAACCGAAGGCAATGCACAAATTGCAGAACAGTTATATAAACAAGCCCTAGCTATAGACCCTGATAATGAAAACACTTTAATGAACCTAGCTGGGTTATACAATTATAAAGGAAATATTGTTGAGGCAAAAAACACCTTAAAACAAATACTTAAAAAACATCCTGATAATAAAAATGCAGCGCAAATATTGGCTGCGATGCCTAAGTAATTATTTTAAGCCTTCGATTATATCAGCAAATTGTTTTGCCAATTCTTTACGCGAGTATTTTTTATAGATGGTAGATTGAAGCTGAGTAGTACTGTTTTGTTTCCATAAATTATATACTTCAGTTATGTAGGATGTTATTTTTACATCATCCATAAACTCAAACACCTGCCCTGCCTTGCAATCATTTATAATTTGTGCAGCATCTCCATCGGTAGGGCCTAAACACAAAATAGGTTTTTGAGAAGCCAAGTACTCAAATATTTTTCCGGTTAAAATACCTTTGTTTTGTGCATTATCGGGTATAGCTAATAACAACAAATCGGCATTGCACATGTAGTTAATGGCATCATGGTGTGCCACATAAGGCGTAAAACTTACTGGTTTTTTAACTTGGTTTTGCAACTGTTGTTTTATAAATACATCTACATTGCCTATAAAATGTATTTTAAAATCTTGGTCTAGCTGCAAGCTGTTGATGGCTTTTATAAAGCCTTTGATATTGTAATTACTATTAATCGTACCTGTATGTACAATAGTAAATTCTTTATTAGCTAATGATTTTGCATTAGTAAAATCATCTTCATCAAAACCATTCGGGATAATAGAAATTTTGCTTTGCGATATTTTATTCGATTTCTTTAAAAATAATCTTTTCAAATCTGCACTTACCGTAATGGCTCCATCGGCCTGCTCAAGCACTTGTTTTTCTAAACCTAAATCTTTTTGTTTAGAAGCATTAGTATGCGATAGCTTTTCGTAATAATAAATATCGGTCCATGGGTCGCGTAAATCGGCAAGCCATTTTATGCTTTTAAACTTTTGTTTTAATGCTAGACCAATTAGCTGCGTAGAATGTGGTGGACTGGTAGTTATAATTACATCAATTTTATCTCTGCTTATAATTTCTTCGCAGGTTTTTAAAGCATATTTGTTCCACCCCACCCGTGCATCGGGTATAAAAAAGTTAGACCTAACATAAAGAGCTAACCTCCCAACAAAACTCATTTTATCTTTATCAGGTATACCGGCATAAGGCACTTTTTCTTTCTTAAATAAAGACGAGAATATTTTTAAAACCTCAAAGGATTTTGTTTTGGTTACTTTAATAGAAGTATCAATTTCATTTTGTAAAGAAGCATCAGTGGTAGGATAAGAAGCATGCTGTTCGTCGACAGTAACTACATAACATTGGTAACCCAACTTACTTAAGTATTTGCTAAGTTTTACCCAGCGTTGTACGCCTGGTCCGCCTGCGGGTGGCCAATAATAAGTTATAATTAACAGTTTCTTCACGCAGCAAATGTAAGCTCAAAACAGCTGTTTGTCTAATTTTTTACTATTTCTGTCAATTAAATATTTAAGCTATTTGCTCATTCAAAAAATACCCCTACTTTTGACCGCATAGCAACAAAACCAATGGAAGTAAAAGACGTAGCAAGCACTACTTTAGCACAAAATCCGGTTATAGGACGTATGTTGGAATATAACCACGAACAACTTGTTTTTTGTAACGATAACGAAACCGGTTTAAAAGCCATTGTTGCCGTACACAATACTATTCTTGGTCCGAGTTTAGGTGGTACACGCTTTTGGAATTATAATAATGAAACCGAAGCTTTAATTGATGTATTGCGTCTTTCTCGCGGTATGACTTATAAATCTGCCGTTGCAGGTATAAATTTAGGTGGTGGAAAAGCGGTTATTATAGGCGACCCTAAAAAAATAAAATCAGAAGCATTACTTCGTCGCTTTGGTAAATTCATTAACACACTTGGCGGAAAATATATTACCGCAGAAGATGTTGGTGTAAACACCCGCGATATGGAAATTATACATAACGAAACAGAATTTGTAGCAGGTTTACCTGTTAGCATGGGTGGCGGCGGTGATCCATCTCCGGTTACAGCTTATGGTGTTTATGTGTCAATGAAAGCATCTGCTAAAGAAGTTTTTGGAAACGATTCTCTTGCTGGCAAAAAAGTGTTGGTACAAGGTTTAGGCAATGTGGGCATGCATTTAGTTGAGCATTTGGCTAAAGAAAAAGCCATTCTTTCGGTGTACGATATTAGTGAAGAGCGTGTAAAAATTGCCGTTGAAAAACATGGTGCAAAAGCCACTACACCCGATAAAATGTTTGATTTAGACATTGACATTTATGCGCCTTGTGCTTTAGGAGCTACTGTTAATGATGATACGTTAGCTAAACTAAAATGCAGTATTATATGTGGCGCGGCTAACAACCAATTGGCTGATGAAAAAGTACATGGCGAAATAGTTACTAAAAAAGGCATTTTATACGCGCCCGATTTTGTAGTAAACTCAGGTGGAATTATAAACGTATATTATGAGTTAGATGGTTATGTGCGTGAACGTGCTATGGCTCACGCCGAAAAAATTTACGACACAACCTGGAATATTATTCAAACAGCAAAAACAGAAAAGATACCTACTTATATGGCAGCTAACCGTATTGCAGAACAACGCATTGAAGCCATTGGGAAGATTAAAGTAAGATTTTAAATACAGCACTAAAAAACAACAAACGTTCTTTATTATGTTTAACCGACGATTTTTACGCATAAAGGTAATGCAAGCCTTGTACGCTTATTTCAGAGATGAAAAAGCTGACATAAAAGTGGCCGAAAAAAACCTGTTTACCTCCATCGATAAATCGTATGAGTTGTTTTTATATATACTAGGGTTTTTAAATAATATACAGTACGCTGCTCGTATTTCGGTTGAAGAAGCGCGTGTAAAAAGGCTTCCTACTGCGGCAGATTTAAACCCAAACTTAAAGTTTGTAAACAACCTTTTTCTTACTGCTTTAAATGATAATAAGCACATTAATGCCGACTGGACAAACTATAAAGTAAGCTGGCAAAACGACCAAGACTTAGTGCGTAAGGTGTTTAACGAAATTAAAAATAGTGATATTTTTAAAGAGTACATGAAAAGCGAACAGCACAGTTTTGCTGAAGACAAAAAATTTATTCAAACCATTTTAGAGTCTTTTTTATACGAGCATGAGCTTTTCAACTTTTGGTTCGATGAAAAAAATATTTATTGGAACGATGATTACTATTACGGCTTCTTCTTCCTAAATAAATGGCTGGAAACTGTTACCGAAACTAAAATGCCTGCCCCTCAATTATACAGAGATAAAGAAGGCGACGAAAAATTTATAGCCGATGTATTTGTTAAAACCATATTACATAGTGCAGAGTTTGATACCATAATTGCAGAACATACCAAAAACTGGGAATTAGACCGTATTGCATCGCTTGACGTACTATTAATGAAAATGGCTCTTACCGAGATAATTTACCTGCCTAATGTGCCTATAAAAGTGTCTATGAACGAGTATATAGACATTACCAAGGAGTATAGCACCCCACAAAGTGGAGGCTTTATAAACGGTATTTTAGATAAAATTGTGTTGGATTTAAAAAAGGATAATAAAATCCAAAAAACTGGTCGTGGCTTGTTAGAGGGTTAATTTTCGTTCAAAATCCGGCCTTTTATTTTATTCAAACATCTCTGGTTAATAAGTATCAAAAAAACACATTTTACGGGCTAAAATTAGCCCTACTTTGGCTCTATGGCTATATATAAAGGGTTTAACGTTAGAGTGTACGGTGTTTTGGTAGAGGATGGTAAACTTTTAGTGAGCGACGAATATATTAAGGAACACGAAATTACCAAGTTACCCGGCGGCGGTTTAGAATTTGGTGAAGGCCCTATAGAATGCATAATCAGAGAATTTAAAGAAGAAACCAACTTAGTCGTTACCGTAAAAAGCCACTTTTATACCACCGATTTTTTTGTAAAATCTGCCTTTAACACCAGTCAGGTTATTAGCATTTACTATATAGTTAAACATAAAGGCAAAATTAACTTAACTGTCTCTGTCCAAAAATTCGATTTTAAAAAGCGTATAAATGGAGCTCAATCTTTCAGGTGGATTGATATAAATGAGGTTTCTGAAAATGATTTTACTTTTGCAATAGATAAAAAAGTGGCAACTTTAATTAACCAACAAAAAAGTTTATTTTTATAATATGATACAGAGAGTGCAAAGTTTACTTTTAGTAATAGTAGTTTTATGTGGCATGTGTTTATTATTATTTCCGTTTGTAAGCTATCAAGGATATCCTCCTTTATTTTTACGTAACCCTGCCGATATAGCACCTATAGGAAATTATCTTTCTATACTCACAGCACTTATAACTTTGTTTTCTTATAAACGCCGTAAACTTCAAATAAAACTTTGCTATTTAATAATGTTATTTAATCTTAGTTTATTTTCAACTGTACTGTGTCTTACTAATCAATTATATGACCATGATTTTGAAAAAGCAACATTTCTTTTTCCAACCTATTTAATCTTAGTATCAATAATAGCTGCATTTTGGGCCGGCATATTTATTAAAAAAGATGAAGAGTTAGTTCGTTCTGCCGATAGAATCAGATAAAAAATTAAAAACAAAACACCATGGTAACACGCCCGTTTAATTTTAAAAAGTGGATAGATGAAAATCGTAGTCTATTAAAACCACCGGTAAACAATAAAGTAGTTTATAAAGATGCCGAGTTTACTATTATGGTAGTTGGCGGGCCGAACTCGCGTAAAGACTATCATTACAACGAAAGCGAAGAGTTTTTTTATCAGTTAGAGGGTGATGTAGTGGTGCAAATACAAGAAGATGGTAAAGCAGTTAACGTGCCAATAAAAGAGGGCGATATATTTTTGCTTCCACCAAAAGTACCGCATAACCCAAAGCGTCCTGACAACACAATTGGCTTGGTTATAGAGCGTCGTCGAAGAGAGACAGAAAAAGACGGGCTACTTTGGTTTTGCGAAAACTGTAACCATAAATTATACGAAGAGTATTTTATGTTAACCGATATAACTAAACAGTTTCAGGGTGTATTTGAGAAATTTTATAACAATCAAGACCTACGTACCTGCAAAAAATGTGGTACAGTAATGCAGTCCCCTCCTGTAATAAAATAGACCACTGTTAATGAACCGATTACTTGACTACCTGCGCAACAAACATGGACTATGGTTTAAGTTAGGTGTTGTTTTATGCAGTTTGATTTTTATTGTTTGGCTGTTGCCAAGCATAAACACTGTAAATATTTCTTACCAATTAAGTAAGCCCTGGGATAAAGAAGATTTAATTGCTCCGTTTGATTTTGCTATTTATAAAAGTGATGTAGAGGTATCAGCAGAAAAAAATAACATTAAACAACAGGGCGAGTTATACTACTTATACAACGATTCTGCTTTTACTAAAAACAAAAACTCGTTTTTTGAGAAGAATAAATTAAGCAAACAAGAACAAGTTATTTTTAAAGAAATTTTTGACGAGTTAAGTGCCAAAAAAATTATTGAATTACCTGATACCGCTTTAAGCGAGCCCAACCCGCAAGTACTGGTAGAAAATAATAAAATAGTAGAAGCGGCGCATTTACATGATTTTTATACCCTACCCCAAGCCGATAGTTTTTTAAATGATAAAATAAAAAGAAAGTTGGATGCAACCGCTGCAAATCATTTAATTGAACTTGCAGAAAACTGTTTAACACATACATTGATTTTTAATAAAAAAACTACGTCGCAAAACATGCAGCAACAGCTAAACAATGTTGTTTCTATAAAAGATAAAAAACTAAAAGGTCAATCAATTATAAAACGAGGTGATGTAGTTAACACCGATAATGTTGCCATACTACAATCCTTACAAAAAGAAATAAATAAGCAAGACTATAAAAATCAAAATTCTATTATTTCACTGCTAGGCAAAATAATTTATGTAGGACTATGTTTAATGATGGTGTTCTTGTTTTTAGGTTTATTTCGTACCGGTATATTTTCTCGTAATACGCATATCAGCTTTATTTTTATACTGATCTGCTTTTTTGTTTTGGTATGTTCATTAACTATAAAAAATCCGCTTATTAGTATTTATGCAGTGCCTTTTACTATTGCGCCTGTTATCATCCGTACTTTTTTTGATACCCGTACAGCCTTATTTGTCCACTTAAACATTGTATTGCTTTGTGCATTATTTGCTGCTGAGCAAAAGTTTAACTTCTTGTTTATTGAACTATTATGTGGCATAGGGGCCATATTTAGTATAGCCAACTTGGTGAGGCGTTCACAACTTTTACTAACTGCCATTGTAACTTTAGCCATCAGTGTATTTAGTTTTTTTGCTTTAAATGCCTCTAATTTTGATGAGATAAAATTTACAGATTGTTACCCTTTTCTGTTTGCATCAGCAGGATTATTAATTGCTTACCCATTAATTTTTGTATTTGAAAAAACATTTGGTTTTGTATCAGATTTTACCCTGCTTGAGTTAAATGACATTAGCAGTAATCCATTACTTAAACAATTGGCAACCGATGCGCCCGGAACATTTCAACATAGTTTGCAGGTAGCCAACATGGCCGAAGAAGCTATCAGTATGGTGGGCGGAAAAACCCTATTAGTCCGTACAGGAGCTATGTATCATGATGTAGGAAAATTACATAACCCCTATTTTTTTACCGAAAATCAATCTTCTAAGATAAATCCACATGAAGATTTGTCGTATCAGGAAAGCGCCAAAATTATTATTAATCATGTTATACATGGTATAGAGATGGCTCATAAAAATAGATTGCCTGAGCAAATAGTAGATTTTATACGCACCCACCACGGAACAACCTTAACAGGATATTTCTATTATAAATCAGTTGAAGAAAACCTGCAGCCTGACGAGAAAAAATTCCGCTACCCCGGCCCTATTCCTTTTAGTAAAGAAACCGCTGTGCTAATGTTAGCAGATAGCGTTGAAGCATCATCCAGAAGTTTAAAGACATATGACGCCATAAGCATTGATGATTTAGTAGAACGCATTTTTAAACATAAAATGGATGAAAATCAACTTATAAATTCTGATTTAACCTTGCGCGATTTAACCTTGCTGAAAAAGATATTTAAAAAACGTTTAATGAACATGTATCATGTTCGTATAGAGTATCCAAAACAATAGACTATCTACAATATTGGTTAAGGGCTTGCACGGCTGGTTGATAGCCTTTTTGGTAAGCTGTTGCTAAATCATTACAACCATTCTCCTTTAAATTAATTTTTGCAACACCACTCAAATACCAAGCAAAAGCATTAGTAGGATTTTTAGATAAAATAAGATTTACATCATTTAATGCTGCCTTAAAATTATTTGTTTTCCCATAACAAATGGCTCGGTTTAAATAAAGCTGCTCATCTTCATAATGATATTTAACCGCATCAGTATAATTATTTATGGCAGTCTCAAAATCACTTGAGTTCTCGCTACACAAGGCTCTTAAAAAATAAGCTTTACCTATATCAGGCTTTATACTAATTGCCTTATCAAGCACAGCTAGTGCACCATTAAAGTCCTTATTATTTATAACCAGAATTGCTTTTTGCAGATAAGCTGGGAAATAAGTTGGCGCAGCTGCAATTGTTTTATCAAAATATATAATGGCTTTATCATTTTGTTTTTGCATGGCTAAAGAGGTGGCTTTATTGTAAAGCACCTGATAATTTGTACCATCCAAACCTAATGCCGCATCAAATAAAGAATCGGCTTTTGTGAAATTATTTTCAGCTAAATATTCTGAGCCTAATACATTCATTAGTAAATCAGCCTTGGGTTGGTTTGTTAACGAAGTTGTAAATAAAGCTTTATTACTCTTCCACACTTGTACATTTTGTATGGCTGTATATAAAACCAGTAAGAAATAGAATACAGGTATAAATTTTGTCCAAACAAATTTTTCAGCCAGTAAAAAACAAGTGTACACCAAAGTGAAATATACAATTATAGAAGGGATATAACAATATCTATCAGCCATATAAGCCTCACCAACAGGGATAAACTGAAGGATTAGAATTATGTTACTTACAAATAAAAAAAGTAAAGCTGCCATTAGTTTGTACTGTTTTTTGAGTACATAAATAAATAACCCTATAAGGAATAAAACAATTATAACTGAAATTATTTCAAATAAGCCATTAGCCATGGGATAACTATAAAATACCGAAAGCTTAAATGGTAGCACTATATTAATTACATATTGTACAACCGCGTAGCAGGCTTTTAAAACTGAAGTAGGTTGTTTATGAACATATCCATGGCTTTGTTCAGCATATACAGCCAGCACCCCAAAAACAAGTGATAATACAAAAAACGGAATAAGTGTTTTTATTCTTTGCTTTAACTCTTTAGCATCGAAGTAAAAATATAAACCCACTAACAATGTAAGTGGTAAGGTTACCGCCTGTGCTTTTGATAAGAGAGAAAATACAAAGAATAAAAGGGCAAGTGTGTAATTCATCAAAGTTTTTCTTTCTATATATTTTACAAAAAACAAAATAGATAAAAGATAAAAGCACGTGAATAAAACATTTTTACGCTCTGCAATCCAAATAACCGATTCAAATTGTATAGGGCTTACTAAAAACAGTATTGATGTAAGTACACAAACAAGTTTATTTACTTTGAATTTACCAAGTAAAGTAAAAACCAATAAAGTATTTGTAGTATGTAGTAAAATATTGGTTAGGTGAAAATAAAACACATCTCCCCTACCCCATTTATAATCCAGAGCAAAGCTTAACATTGTAAGCGGGTGATAATTGCCTAAATAAAATTTAGAAAAAAATAACTCAATATTTGCAAACGAAATTGATTTGATATCGGGGTTATCTCGTACGTAAGCAAAGTCATCCCACGGAAAATAACCATAAAACAAAACAGAATAATATACCGCTGCCGCAACAAGCAACAAAAGCAAAACCCATCCTATATTTTTATTAAAACTCAATTGTCGGTTATTTCGCCTAATTTCACAATTAATTTTGTATTCTCGGGCTTCTTTACTAATCGTAAATTAATTACCTTCGCAAATATAATTATGGGCTTTTTATTTCACATAGGCAGGTACTTTTTATTAATGAAACGTGCCTTTTCTAAGCCCGAAAAGCTTAAGGTTTACGTAAAGCAGTTTTTTTTTGAAGTAGATAATATTGGTGTTAGTTCACTAGGCATTATTACCATAATTAGTTTTTTTATGGGCGGTGTAATTACCATACAAGCTGCATATAGCCTTACCAGTCCACTTATACCGCTGTATGCAGTAGGTTTTACTACCCGTGAATCTATGATACTGGAATTTTCACCAACCATTATAAGTTTAATTTTAGCAGGAAAAGTTGGCGGTAACATTGCCTCAGAAATTGGCTCAATGCGTATTAGCGAACAAATAGATGCACTTGAAATTATGGGAGTAAACTCTGCATCATTTTTAATTTTACCTAAAGTGCTTGCCGGCATATTTATAAACCCATTTTTAATTGCCATAAGTATGTTTTTAGGCATTTTTGGCGGCTATGTAATGGGGGTTGCAACAGGTGCCTGTACATCATATGAATATATTTTTGGTATACAGGCATTTTTTGTACCCTGGAAATTAACCTACGCATTTTTAAAAACAGCTGTATTTGGAGGCATTATAACATCTGTAGCGGCATATCATGGTTACTATACACAAGGTGGGGCATTAGAGGTAGGTAAATCAAGTACCAAAGCAGTTGTTTACAGCAGCATACTTATTTTGGTAGCGAACTTTATAATCACACAAATTTTCTTTGTAGAGTAGTGATAGAAATTAAACACATATCTAAATCATTTGGTGATCATAAAGTTATTGATGATGTGTCTTTTGTTTTACAACAAGGGAAAACCAATTTAGTTATTGGCGAAAGTGGCTCGGGTAAAACAACCATTTTAAAAATGATGGTTGGATTACATACAATAGATAGTGGGCAAATTATTTACGATAAAGTTGTTTTTAACGAGTTAGACGAAAAACAAAAACAAGATTTTAGAAAAGATATTGGAATGCTTTTTCAAGGAGGAGCCTTGTTTGATAGTATGACGGTAGAAGAAAACATTGCCTTTCCTTTAAAAATGTTTACCCATCTTTCTGATAAAGAAATTAATGAGCGCGTAAACTTTTGTTTAGAAAAAGTACGCCTGCATGATAGAAACAATCTTTATCCGGCAGAGCTTAGCGGAGGTATGAAAAAACGCGCTTCATTAGCTAGGGCTATATCAAGCAACCCAAAATATTTGTTTTGCGATGAGCCAAACTCAGGTCTAGACCCAAAAACATCAATTGTTATTGATGAATTGATACACGAGCTAACCGTTGAGTTTAATATGACTACCGTAATTATTACACACGATATGAACTCGGTAATGCAAATAGGTGAAAACGTAATGTTTTTATATCAAGGTAAAAAATGGTGGGAAGGTGATAAACAAACTATCCTAACTGCCAACAATAAAGAGTTACTTGACTTTGTTTACGCAGCTGATTTCTTAAAGAAAACGAATCCTAACAAAAATCTTTAAGAGCCTAGCTTTTTAACTATTTACAGTTTGAAAAGAATGTATAATAGAGTTGAAAAGCAATTTGCCATCTTCATTAAACAATTCACTATCAGCAGCGCGCTCAGGGTGCGGCATCATACCAAAAACATTTTTACCGGCATTACAAACACCTGCAATATTCTCTAAAGAGCCATTTGGGTTAGCATCGGCTGTAACTGTGCCATCTTCGTTGCAATAAGTAAATATAATTTGGTTGTTTGCTTTTAATTGAGCTAATGTTTTTTCATCAGTATGGTAACGGCCTTCGCCATGCGCAATGGGTATTTTAAGTGCTTTATTTTTAGGAATTGCATTGGTAACAATTGTATCTGTGTTTTCAGCTTTAATGAACACGTTTTTGCAAATAAATTTTCTATTATCATTATGCAATAAAGCCCCGGGCAACAACCCAGCCTCACATAAAATTTGAAACCCATTACAAACACCAAATAAAAAACCTCCTTTAGCAGCATGCTCACTTACTTTTTCCATAATGGGTGAAAAACGAGCAATAGCACCTGAACGCAAATAGTCTCCGTAAGAAAAGCCCCCCGGCAGTATAATGCCATCACATCCTTGCAAGTCGGTATCTTTATGCCAAAGCTTAACAGTTTCTTGCTTTAAAGTGTCACGTAAGGTGTACACCATATCCTCATCACAATTTGACCCCGGAAAAACTACTACTCCAAATTTCATGTTATTATTTTTTCTTTAATTTATTACACTTGCTTGTTGTAACATACTTACCACAAATAAAACTAGCAAAACCCATGTTAAAAGTTCGGCTAAAATACGGCTTTTTGCATTGCCTAAGTATATACCGCAAAAAACACTTAAGGGCATAGCAGACAACAAACCGCTGAAAGCAGCTCCAGTACTAACAATAAACCAAGTTGGAACGCTAAAAATAATCATCCACAAAAAGATAACAAATGCCTTTTGGGTTTTTATTTTGTTTGAAACCGTTTTTATAAGGAAAAAAATAAGGGCAAAAACAGCTACTGTGATTACAGAAAAATTAATTAAAAAGCTTCCCTTTAAATATGTCGGTATACGTGGAGCATGAAAAGAGTTTGCCAAATTTAAACCAACTTGGTGAGTGTCTTTATCAAATAAAAATAATAGCGAAAAATAGAAAAAATAAGGAAGGCAAACGCCTAGTAAAGCCAATAACCATTCTCGCAAAGAAAGTGTACGTAATATTAACAAACAAATAAAACAAAGCACTATAAATAAACTATAAGGCGGGTATATAATAGTTGCTACCGATAAACAAAATGCCCCATTAAATACCGGAGAATAAACTCTATCTGTCTTATAAATGGATATAAAAAACCAGAAAGCTGCACTTAGCAATAATTGCGCAAACAACATGGGATGCAAAGGGTTTAAACTAATAGCATAACACAAAAAAAGGCTTAGTAAAAATGAGGGTACATGGTTGTTTTTTTCAACTACTTCTTGCGAGTTTATAAATAAATCAAACAGAAGTACGTTAGCCAGTAAAAGAATAATTCCTATTATTTTTGAAACTATCCCATAATTGTCTTGTAAAATAAAAAAAGACAAAACACTATTGGCAAAAACAGGGGCATTGGCACTATAATTTATCGAAAAAACTCCAGCAACTAACGCAAGTAAAAACAGGTAAACATAGACTAGATAATTGTTAATTTTTAAAATGTTTAGCAACATTGATGTATAAAGGAAAAATACTTTTATATTTGTACAAAATTAATAAAATTACACCATGACTTGGACAAACTTTTGGTACGGAATTGCAGCTATTTTTGAATTTTGCTTCAAAATTCTTAAAAAATTATATCAAGCACCTAACATAGCTGTTTGGATTTTATTAGCATGCTTACTTTTATTTTGGACTTTGCAATTGGCAAAACATAAAAAAGAAGCAAAACGCGACGGCACTTATATTTAATATTTAGACGAGATAATAAATTATCTCTTTTTATACGGCACAAAAAAGCCCCTTAAAATAATTTAAGGGGCTTTTTAATTTTATATCTATTGTTTATTTTTTCTCTGTAGCTGCTGCTGCATTTTTGTCTTTTGGTACAATGTATACTTTTTCTAAATCTCTAAACTCCATAGCATTTGCAGGGAAATTACGAATGTTTTTCTGAATCAATCTATCGTTTTCATCATAAAAAATAGGCATAAGAGCACCATCATCAATTAATAACTGATCTGCCTTCATATATATTTCCATGCGTTTTTTAGTATCTGGTTCTTTTAAACCGGCAACAAATAACGAATCGAATCTCGCATTTCTGTAACGTTGAAAGTTAATAAACGACTTTTCTGAAGGGTTTGCCGGAATGTGTTTGCTATAAAATAAGGTCAAAAAAGTTTCCGGATCTGGGTAATCAGCTACCCAAGCCGTACGGAAGAATTCTAATTTACCTGATTGATAAGCATCAATCTCTTCAGCAAAAGGTATAACGTTAATGCTAACCTCTATACCTAAGTTTTCTTTTAACATTTTTTGCACGGTTTCAGCAATTTGGCCGTTACGCTCGCCACCGCCTGAGTTAATAGTTAAAGTAAGCTTAGGAAAGCCTTTTCCATTAGGGTAACCAGCTTGTTTTAAATATTCTTTTGCTTTTGCAACATCTAAATCATAGCCTTTGATTTTAGAAAAATCATAGCCCATTTTTTTAAAGGTTTCTGCTGGAGGAACCATTCCATAAGTGCCTGGTATCCCTTCGCCCTGTAAAATATAATCTACAATTTTGCTTCTATCAATGGCGTAATTAAATGCTAAACGAGTCTCTTTTTTAGTAAAAATATTGCCTGTAAACAACATACCATATATATGAGTTGAAAGTGCCGGTACGTTTTGTATTTCAAAGTCATTTTTACGAGCATTAGCATTATCGTAGCTTCCCATAATTTCTTTATACATTTCAATAGGTATACGAAAAACCATATCTAAATTTCCCCGTTGAAACTCAAGCATTTCGGCCTTCTTTTCTTTTATAAAAGATACTTTAACCGCATCTAAGTATGGCAAACGATTACCGTCTTTATCCATATCCCAATAGTTTTGGTTTTTTTCTAAAATAACGGTTTCGCCTTCTTTAATTGTTTTTACAGCAAACGGGCCTGTACCAACACATTTAGTGCGCATATCAATGCCATATTTGTCAAAAGCTTCCTTAGGATAAATAAAGCAGCCTGAATGAGCTATAATATTTAAAAAACCTGAAAAAGAGTAGTTTAAATCAACCTCAACAGTAGAATCGTTAAGTACTTTTACACCGGGTACACCACCTTCAGTCAATTTACCACTTTTGCTAGCTTCAAAATATTCATCAGCACCTTTTACTTTACCTTTAAAAGTAACATCAAAAGAAGCGTTACTAGGAGATGCCTCACATAATTTATCAAAACAATATTTTACATCTTCAGCATTCATTTGACGTCCTTTTCCATCAGAAAAACAAGGGTCATCATGAAATCTTACTCCTTTACGCAAATGAAAAGTCCAAACAGTAGCATCCGGATTAGTTTCCCAGCGGTATGCCAAGCAAGGAACGCTAGATAAATCAGCCTGGTTAAGTTTTACCAATCCTTCATAAACCTGGGTAGATATATGCCAAGATATAACATCTACAATAGCTAATGGATAAAGGTTTTTAAAATCTTCCAGCTCGTTCATGCGAAACACGCCGCCATAATAAACCCCACCTTTTCCTTCTTGTGTTTGATGCTGCTTATTATCATTCCCACATGAGGAAATAAAAATGGCAACTGAACTTGCTATTAAAAATAGTTTTTTTATTGTCATATAAATTTTGTTCTATCTATTCTATATCCCCACAAATTTATAAATATTTTAACGTAATTAGTACTATATAATACAAAATGTACAATGTTAAATATAAAGTCCTTTATTTGTTAGATGAATGCCTACTGATTCTATCTTTGCCTGCCTAAAATGATTAAAGCATTTAGCTCATATATACAAAATTATACGTTATTCACTAAAAACGACCATCTTTTAGTAGCTGTGAGTGGTGGCGCTGATTCCATGGCTTTATGTAGCTTGTTAACTAAGGCAGGTTTTACTTATTGTGTAGCACATTGCAACTTTAATTTACGAGGAAAAGAAGCTGATAATGATGAGAAATTTGTACTTGAATATTGCAAAAAAAACAAGATAAAGTGCTTTGCAAAAAAATTCAAAACGGCCATTTATGCCAATAATAAAGGCATTTCTATACAAATGGCAGCCCGAGAGTTGCGTTATACTTGGTTTAATGAGTTGGTTACCGAGCATAATTTTGACTATTTATTAACTGCCCATCATGCAAACGACAATATAGAAACCTTTTTTATTAACCTGCTACGAGGCTCCGGTATCAATGGACTTAAGGCAATCCTTCCAAAAAAAGATAAGCTTGTTCGCCCACTTTTATTTGCTACCCGTGCCGAAATAGAAAACTATATGGCTGAAAATAAGGTTTTATATAGGGAAGACAGTAGTAATAGAGAGGATAAGTATCTGCGAAATCACTTGCGTTTACAAATAATTCCAGCATTAAAAAAAATAAATCCTTCGTTTGAGAAAACAATTTCTAATGAGATTGAAATTTTACAACAAACCAATCTTATTTTACAAAAAGAGGTTGAAAAACAGCGAAAAAAACTACTTTTTAAAGAGGAGACTTTCTATAAAATAAATATCAAAAAGTTACTAAATACAACTGCACCAAAGCTTGTTTTATTTGAGTTGATAAAAGATTTTGGTTTTAATACAGCTCAATCAAACGATATCTACAATAGCCTAAAAGCCCAATCAGGTAAGGTTTTTACAAGTGATACAGATGTAATTATAAAAGACAGAGATTTCCTATTCATTAAAAAAAAGGAAGAAGCAATTCCGTCTGATTTTTTTATAGATGAAAAAACTACTCTTTTAAAATCTCCATTAAAAATTAAAATTGATTTTATAAAAGGAAACATAAATTCTATCTCTAAAAAAGACTTTACTCCCACCAAAGCCTTTGTGGATGCAGATAAACTAACATTTCCGTTACTTTTAAATAAATGGCAAATTGGCGATAAATTTAAACCACTTGGTATGAAAGGTTTTAAAAAAGTAAGTGATTTTTTTACGACCGAAAAAGCAACTTTATTCGATAAACAAAATCAATGGATATTACGTTGCAACAATGATATAGTATGGCTTGTTGGCAAACGAGTAGACGATAGATTTAAAGTGAGCACCTCAACAAAAAAAATCTGTGTTATTAGTGTTATCTAATTCTTTAAAATACGGCCTGTTAACCTAAAATAGTATCTTTGCAAAATTATGAGCAAACGTTTAAAAATTGCCCTATTTGTTATTATTGGCGTGTTATTTGCCGATCAATTCATTAAGATTTATATCAAAACGCATTTTGCATTAGGCGAAGAACATGTTTTCTTTTCTTGGTTTAAAATTCATTTTACCGAAAACCCAGGTATGGCCTTTGGGCTTGAGTTTGGAGGCTTTTTAGGTAAATTAGCTTTAAGTGTTTTTAGAATTGGTGCCGCCGCTTTTGGCATTTATTATTTACGTCAAATTATTATAAAAAAATACCATGTAGGTTATATAGCTGCTATTGCTTTTATTTTTGCAGGTGCTGTAGGCAACATTTTAGATAGTATGTTTTACGGTATATTTTTTAATGAAAGTTATGGTGAACCATCTCACTTCTTTCCGGTTGAGGGTGGTTATGCAGGTTTTTTACATGGCAAAGTAGTAGATATGTTTTACTTTCCACTAGTAGAAGGTCATTTCCCTAGCTGGTTTCCTATATGGGGTGGCGAAGAGTTTATGTTTTTCAGGCCTATTTTCAATTTGGCAGATGCATCTATATCAACTGGGGTAATTATTATTTTGTTATTTCAAAAGCGATTTTTTATTGAAAATAAAATAGCGGAAAGCCCTAACGAAGAGCCTGTATCTCAGGCAGAGATAAAGTAAATTTTATAACTCATTAAATGATATAGCTATTTTTTTAGCTGTAGATTCAAATTCATCTTTACTGAACTTTATTTTTGGGTTAGAGAAATTAACCTCTTTTTCATTATGTGCCGGAATTAAATGAACATGCGCATGAGGAACCTCGAAACCCAAAACTACAGAAGTTATACGCTTACAAGGCACCGCCTTTTTTATGGCAATTGCAACTTGCTTTGAAAATTGCATTAACTGCAAATAAGTTTCATTATCTAAATCAAATAAGTAATCAATCTCCTTTTTAGGAACTACTAAGGCATGCCCCTCTGATAGTGGATTTATATCTAAAAAAGCAATACAATGCTCATTTTCAGCTATTTTATAACAAGGAATATCTCCTGCAATAATTTTAGAAAAAATGCTTGGCATTTTAAATACTAATGGCCATTATTTCAAACGGAATAACACCCGCTGGTACAGTAACATCAACTTTATCGCCCACTTTTTTACCCATTAAACCTTTACCAATTGGCGAATCGACCGAAATTTTACCTTCTTTTAAGTTTGCCTCACTTTGTGTAACCAAAGTATACTCTACCACTTGGTTTGTTTTAGTGTTTTTAATTTTCACTTTTGTTAATATAGAAACTTTAGAGGCATCTAATGAACTCGCATCTCTTAAACGTGCGTTAGATAACGTATCTTCTAATTTAGCTATACGAGCCTCTAACATCCCCTGCGCTTCTCTGGCAGCATCATATTCTGCATTCTCACTTAAATCACCTTTATCGCGTGCCTCAGCTATTTGTTTGGTAACACTGGCACGTTCTTTAGTCTTCAAAAAATGAAGTTCTTCTTTAAGTTTTTTTAATCCTTCTTCTGTAAAGTAGGATATGTTTTGTGATTGAGACATGTTGTATCTTTTTAAATATAGAAACCCGCCATTTTGGGGCGGGCTCTGTAGCACAAATTTACTAAATAATTGCTTGGTTTACAAATTTACTCTAAAACCAAATGTATTTACACCTGAAAATGAAGTTGTAAAGCGGTACGAATAATCTACTCCGAAAGAAGATTTTTTATCTTTTCCAAAAGGTATTTGGAAAGTTGCACCTGCACTAGGTCCAGTAAATACCGAAACAGATGTTGATGTACCTATATTTTTTTCATAAGTATAACCACCACGTAATCTGATAATTTTTCTAATTCCTAACTCTAAACCAAGGCTATATTGGTCGTTTGTAAAGGAGTTAGAAGTAAAGTTTCCGGCAACAGTTAGTCTGTAATCTTTTTTCAATCCAGAAGAATCTTTGGTTAAATAAAAATCATATGCCAAACCAATGTTTAAAAGAGAAGGTAACTCAAACGACGCTGATTTATTTTCAAAAGAAGCAGTATATCCATTTACTGAATTATTATATTGACTTCCATTTAAGATATTTGCATCAAAAGCTAAACCATCGCCATTATAAGTCATTTTTGGCCCTACGTTACGTAAAGCTATGCCAAAATGTACTTGATCGTACTTACCAGTATGATACTGAACACCTGCATCAACTGCAACTCCTGTTGCATGAACGTTAGCTATCTGTTCCTGAATTACACGAATAGTTGCTCCACCATAAATGTTATCAGAAAAACCTTTTGCATAAGATAACCCAATATTAATAAATGAAGGATTAAAAGTTCCTAAACCACCTTCAGGGTTATCTGTAGTTGTAATAGGAATACTTCCTGCACTTAAAGACATTACATTTAATCCAATGCACCCAGTTTCTCCAACATGTTGCGAAAAACCAAAGTTATTTATGTTTATTCCTGAACCACCTAACCAATTAGTATGGCTAAAAACAACCTCGGTTTTACGTGTAAATGCCATACCAGCAATGTTAGAAAACATAGATTCTAAACCACGCACGCATGAAGTATTTGAGTTACCCCAACCACTTGAACTGGCATAAGGGTTTATCAATAACTCTTGCGCACCGGCAGAACCACCCCTATCGGGGTTACCTGCATATGAACTTACCGGAACTACAGCTACCGCAGCTAGTAAGGTGCCCGATATTATTTGTTTTAACTTTATATTCATAATTTCTTAATTAATTAAATCCTAATAAGATTGTAAATCGTAAGGTCGCATAATACCGTACCACTTAATAATCCTTTCACCAATACCGGGTGCATTTATATGAATGACATATAAACCACTCGCAATTTGTATATTGGCTGTATTATGCAAGTCCCAAGTTGTATAAGTATCACTATTGTCTTTTTCAAGTGTCCTTATTAAAGTACCAGATAGTGTGTATATTGTTATAGTACACTTAACGGGTAAATTAATAATTTTTACTTTTAAATCAATCCGTGTTTGCTCATATGCACTGTGCGCATAATATGGATTAGGAACAATATTAATTAGGGCTAAACCAGCTTGTGCTGTACCTGCTTGATAAGTACTAGAAACTAAATCATTTGTACTAAATGTGTACATAGGGAAGTTACCATTTTGTGGACTACTAAGTACATCGCTAGGTGCATTTACTGCCAAATTACTATTTAATGGAGTCATAGAGTAGGTTCCAAATGATACTAAGGATACATTACTTGATGCCGCCGTTGTTGTAGCAACAGAGAAACTTGTATTTGCAGAAGAAGTAACTGTAGATAAAGCATATCTAAAAGGTTTTTGTACTCTTATTTTTACTTTAGCATCTCCAGGTATATTATGTGGGTCTTTTATGTTGGTTGATGACAAAGGCATACTGCACCACATAATATCTTTAAATAATTCAGCTAATACAGCCCATTTATTCTTTTTAGTTGCCAAATTTGGATAAGAGCTATACTTGGTAGGTAGAAAAGATAACCCTTTAAGCATTTGATAAGCAGTTTGTCCAGCATCATAACGACCTACATCGGCAGGTAAAGTATTTGGTGTAGGTAAGTTTGGAAAACTAAAAACACCATCAGCATTATGTCCTAAAATATAAACATAATGTTTACCTCCGTAAACTGCATTGTTATTAGCATCTACTATAGTACTTGTAGGGTTCCAAACCATATCATTACCATTATTATGAATAGAATCTGCAGAGTTTTCAGAGAAAATAATATTTAAACGCTCTCCGGTTTCTATATTAATAGCGTAGCCAGGGAACCAACCCATACTGCTATCAGCAGTTAATAAACCATCTGTAGAATTAAACGCAGGACTACTACTATTATTTCCGTTTTTATCTACCGATTTAGCTTTTCTTAATTGCCATTTATATGGTAATCCAGTAGTTAAATCTTTATTTACATTCATGTCAATAACTGGGCAACGAGTCCATTTACTATCGTCGCTTGTAAAAACCACATCAACACTACTTAATAAACGTGTATCTGCAATAGGCTCCATTTTAGAAAGGACACTATTTGCCGTTAAATCTGTAGACCAAAAACTTGGATACTGATTCACAGTATTGTTAAGCATTCTAAAAGGAGTCCAAGTACCTCCTACAACGCTTTCCCATACCTGACCCGGGTCTGCAAAATCCCTACTCGTTTTAGTTCCAGAAGTATTTAGGCCAAATATATCTTGAGGATTATATGCTGCATTATTACCTGCCAATATCCAATCTTGAGTTGAGCTTCCGTCTATATCAACAACACCGCTTAACCAACCACTACCTGCAAACTGTATGGAAGATTCCAACAAATCTCCTGGCACAGTAGAACCAACGTAAGAACTAGTAGAAGTAGTTCCAGTAGTAGTAGTAATTAATTTAGCTGTCATTTGAGGGTCTGGTGCTTGTCTAATTGTTACTGAAAAACCTAACGATTCATTATTTAGGCCTGTAATAATTTTTTCTTGAGCTACGCTTAAACCTTCGTCAGATAACCATGTTTTGGTAACTTTATTTCCATTAATATCAGTATAAGTACCTGTCATAAACCATTTTATCTGCGGTATATTTCTAAGCCTTCCTGTATCAAGAGTTGTAGGGCCAGCTGTAGGAGGGTTTCCGTTATAAGACCAAATAACCGTACTACCCGAAGCTTGCGATGTAGCTGTAACCATTTTAACTGTAAAATCTCCCTTAACAACACGCAATGGATCGACAACTTTTACATTTATAGGCGACCTATTTGCTACATAAGTTAGCTTTTGTGATCTTTGCACAGGACTATTTAATATGTCGCTTATGGTTTGATCTGTAAAATCAAGTGCATTACCACCATTACCCTGCCCTTCTATACGGGTAACCTGCGGACCATTGCCGTAACTTGAATTCATAATTGTTCCATTGGCTTCAACAGATGGATTATGTGGAATACCGGTAACCGCTTTTATATTATTTCTTCCTTGAAAATATGGTTTCTTTTGCCCATTATAATCTCCTGTAGCAGGGTTAGTTGTTGAAGAAATAATAATAGCAGAATCTCCATGAGGATTAGCTACAGTAGTATGAGTTGTTGCAACAAGAGATGGGGTGTTTACAGTTACTGGAGGAGTATTAGGTGCATAAGTTAAATAATTATTATAAGCATATGCTACTGCCATAAAATAGTAGTTTTTAAAATTAATTAAGCGTTTATCAGAACTTGCAAATAAATCTTGAGTAACACTAAATGAATTCTGTATGCCTGCATCGGCACCCGTAACCATTATTTGAGGAACATCTTGCCCTATAGCAGGATCTTGAATAAAATTAATTAATTGACCAACCCCGTTTTTAATATCGCATTGAAATACTAAACGAGCCAGGTTAGCATTAGTTAAATCCGTTACAGATACTGTTCCATCTAACAATTGAAAAACCTTATACCCTTCAAATCTATATACATTATCAACAGGCGTAGGACATGTGCCACATGAAATACTTGGATCAAAATCTGCATAACGCTTGCCCTCATAGTTATTACTTGTGTAAGGGTTATTGGTTAAAGTAATTAATAATTGCTGATTTAATTCTTGTATAGTTAAATCCGGTGCATCAGGTCCATCTAATACTTTAAAGCAATTATCAAATAAAGATTGAGCTTTATCATCTGCAGCAATCATTATTGGAATTGGTTCTAAATTGTTATTAGAGTTTGAGCGCGCAAAAGGCAAACCAAAAGTTACATAATTTACAGCTCCAGGTAATAAAGTAAATTTACCCGCAGATTGCATAAAACGTCTATCTCCCGGAGCGTTTCCTGCTTCAGCTTCTGTCCATCCGGTTGGTCCGGCAGCTGGGGCAGCAACAGGAGTATTTGGCGAACTACCAGCTCCGTACCCGTTAGGTTTATAACCTAAGCCCCAACCAAGTGGATCGCTTATACCCGGATAAAGAAACTTACAAGCTACACCGCTAGCATTTAATCCTTGATTAAGATAGTTCATAGGTGTTCCATCTTCCCATTTACCCGACATTAAGTTGTAATATGCTGTATATCCAATAGGGTTACCATTTTTCTGAGATCCAGAGTTGTTATAATAAGTAAACCTAGACATGATACACTGTTCTGGCAACACATTATCCATTATAGGAGGACCACAAGTACTGCAAATATTACCATTAGCATCAAGCTGATACGAGCAATCTACACAACCATCACGGTCATTATCAATGCTATCTCCTACGTTGGCATAAGGTCCTTGAAAGAAATCGCAACCGATGGCAGGTAATTTATCATGATATCCTGTTTGTCCGCCCACATCATCGTCATAATTATCTCCATTATATTGGTAACCTAAACCACGACCAACATCACAACCAACATAATCATCTTGATAGTTACCCAAATCACAATCGTCCCAAACAGTAAAATAAGTAGAATCTACTTTATTAGTACTCCAGTTAATAATTTCATAATTGTAAAAGGTCATATCATTTAACTGATCGCTGGTAGAAAACTCAAATGCCTGACCACGTATTTCAACTCCAATACTATTTATGCTTCCTGTTTCAGTATGTTTATTTCCATTGTCATTAAACACAAAGAATAAAGTTTGGTCGCCAAATAAATATCTAACACATTTTCCTCTGCCAATATTGTGGCTTGGAACTATATATGCAGGATAATCTCCATTAGAATAATTATATATACCATCTGAGTTTACATCATAATATGGTGCCAAATAATTCATAGGATATGTTGTTCCATTTAAACCCGCTAAAAGAGGGCTACTTGTAGTTCCGTTAGGTATATTTACATTAGTACCAGGATAATCGGGATTACCGGGGTAGTCTTTAATCCATGTTGGAGTGTTTGGATCTGCAGCACCATATTGTAACCAGTACGCATAAAAATTGTTTACATCATTTCTGTTAAAAACCCATACTTTATCATAAGCTTGACAGGTTTGTACACTAACACTTAAATCGGTAGGATTTAAAGGTCCAGGCCAAAAATCTATACCATTTTGACGATAGGTCATGGCAGCTACACGTATCTGATTATTAACATAGCCTCCAAACCATAGAGATCCGGCAAACTGAGCGTACGAGTTGCTTCCTTTTGGTATTTCGTATTTAGCAATAGAAGCAGAAAAATCCCACCACATATCACCATCCGTTAAAATACGTGTACGTACGTTATTTAGTTGGATTTCTTGCTGAGTAGAGCCAGCCGTACAGGAACCCGCCATAACCGAATTATTACTGTTATTGCGGTGTCCTCCACCAGTACCGCCAATATTTTCTCTGGCAGAGATAGTAACACTAAAACCCAGCGTAAATAAAAACATAGTTGTTTTTATTTTTTTACCGATTGAATTAAACATTGAATTTTCCATAGCTAATATTTTTATAAATTAAAAATCAAATTGTAAACCTATACGTATTTGACGAGGTGTGCTATAATAACGTCCGTCAGCTAACTTAGCATTGTATAAAGTGGTAAAACCTTGTCCGTAAGCTGCACTTTGTGCGTATTTACCATTTATTTCGTTTACACCAAAAGCAGATGCTAAATATCCATCATCTTTAGGGCTA
>JABDCR010000024.1 GCA_013288015.1 Bacteroidota bacterium
GCCGTTATGTCTAAACACAATAAAGCGCCGGTTGCAGCCTGGTTTACATCGCCACATTGCAAGCCTGTGTTATCATAACTCTCCTGCAAGGCAGATGGGGCAAAATTTTCTATACAATTAAGTATGTCTTTTATTAAAATCATGTGCTGTCAAAAATAAGCATTCTTATTATTAAGAGTATCTGTTTAAAATCCAGGGTTATTTCTATTTGAAAAACAGATACCTTTGCACGATGCAATTGCAAAAAACAGTAGTTCCCTTCGAAAAAACAAACTTTTTCAGCAAGCTCTTTTTAGATTATATAAACGACGGACAAGGTGGGAAACTAAGCGGCTTTTACACCTACCAACCATCTGCCGAAGGCATAGAAAAATTTGTTAGCAACAATGCTTACAACAGCCTAAACCGAACTTTGTTGGTTGATGAATTGCTTGCACAAAATCATGAACTTTCTATTACTGAAGCAAGCAAAAAAATATAGATAGCCTTAAAAATAAAACTAGCTATACCGTTACAACGGGCCACCAGCTTTGTTTGGCAACTGGTCCCGCTTATTTTATTTACAAAATAATTTCAGTTATTAATTTGTGTGAGTCGCTTAACAAACAAAATCCAAGCAATCATTTTGTGCCTGTATATTGGATGGCGGGTGAGGACCACGATTTTGAGGAAATAAACCATATCAATCTTTTTAATAAAAAAATTACCTGGGTTACCGAGCAAAAAGGCAAAGTGGGTACGTTTGCTTTAGATGGCATGGCTACTTTTTTAACTGAGATAAAACAAGCCTTAGGAGAGAGTGAACAAGCGCAAAAATTAGAGTTGTTGCTTAATAACGCTTATTCAAGAAACAACTTAACTGCCGCTACACGCTACTTAGTAAACGAGTTGTTTGGCTCTTATGGCTTGGTTATTTTAGATGGTGACAGCAAGGCATTGAAGCAAGAATTTATACCTGAAATAAAAAAAGATATTTTTGAAAGTGTGGCTTACAAAAGTGTAACCTTAGCTAACGAAAAATTAAAACAACAGGGTTACGATGCACAAGTAACACCGCGCGAAATAAATATTTTTTACGCCGATAAAAACATTCGCGAACGCATTGTAAAGGAAAATGACGCCTTTAAAGTTTTAAATACTGATATAAGTTTTTCTAAAGAAGAAATTGAAAAACTAATTGATACCGAAACAGAAAAGTTTAGCCCTAATGTGGTGCTGCGTCCCATGTATCAACAAAAAATATTACCCAATGCAGTTTATGTAGGTGGCCCGGGTGAGTTGGCTTATTGGCTGCAATACAAGGCTATGTTTGATGAGACAAAAATCCCATATCCTGTTTTAGTGCCACGCAATTTTATTTTTTATTTAGATAAAAACCTGCAACAAAAATTACAGAAACTAAATCTTAGTACACAAGATTTTTTTATTGAAAAAGATAAGCTGGTTAAAAGCTATGCTCTTGGTCAGCAGCCGTTCTCGTTAGAAAAAGAAAAAGAAGGTTTGAAAAGTTTGTACGAAAAC
This sequence comes from Bacteroidota bacterium, assembly GCA_013288015.1. Taxonomy (GTDB): domain Bacteria; phylum Bacteroidota; class Bacteroidia; order B-17B0; family Aurantibacillaceae; genus PALSA-968. The sequence goes on from JABDCR010000024.1 coordinate 1,522, forward strand.
ATTCGTACAGAAATAAGTAAAGTGGACAAAACTTTAGAGGCTGCCAGCGAAGCTGAATTACAAAAAAACCTAAAGGGTTTAGAAATGTTGGAACAAAAGGGCATTCGTTCAATCAAACAAAAAAACGAACATTCTATCAATCAAATAGAAACTATTTTTACTCGTTTATTTCCAAACGATGTTCCACAGGAGCGGTACGAAAATTTTTTGCGTTTCTGTTTAACTAATTTCGATTTTATAACCGATATAAAGACCAGCACTTCATCATTTATAGATGAAAAAAAGGTGGTTGTTTTAAACGAAATCTGATTGTTATTTTAACACTTTAGGATTGAAACGCATTCAAAAAAAGGGGTTTTTTGTATTTTTGGCTTAAAAAAGGGTGTATTTAACAGTTTTCAACTGTTTTTATATAAAACCAACATTTCTACCAAAAAGCATAACTTTTACTTAACAACACTCCATTTTGTAAATACAAAAATTACCTTATTTTTGTGCGCCTTTGAGTGAACATCCTATGAGAAATTAATTTCTCAACCACTTTTAGAGATAAACTTTAAAATTGGATATATAAATATACTAAGCTACTTATGAAGAAATTTTTACTCATACTTTTCTGTTTTGTTGTAACTGCTGTTTCTTATTCACAGGTTGATAGTACAATTACTCCTGCGTCAATTAATAATGCAGAAACTGATACGATTAGCAATAGTAATAATACATTACCTGTTTTTAGCACAACAAGTAGCGATGTAAGTGGTGGTGGCGCTCAGGCTGCCGGAGTTAATTCTTTATTAGGTGCTTCTCGCGATCTTTTTGTACAAACCAGTATCATGCGTTTTATGACGGCGCGTTTTAATTATCGTGGTTATAATACAGATAATAGAACCTTAATGATGAATGGGGTACGCCTTAATAGTTTGCAAACCGGTATTGCTAATTTTAGTGTTTTTGGTGGCATGAATGATGTAATTCGTTTTGCCGATCAAAAAACAGGTTTAGGTTCATCTCGTTCTACTTTTGGAGACATTGGCGGATATTCTAACCTAAATGTATTTGCTTCTAGTTTTAGAAAAGGCTTGCGTGTTGTTTACTCACAGGGTAATCGTGTTTTTAAAGAAAGAGTTTCTTTAACTTATTCCACCGGATTAAGTAAAAAAGGTTGGGCTTTTTCTGTTTCCGGTAGTGCCAGATATGCCGCTCAGGGTTACGTACCGGGAACTTCTTTTCAGGGGTTTGGAACTTTTTTAGGTCTTGATAAAAAATTTAGCGACAAAAATACTTTATCAGTAGTTGGTTTTTGGTCGCCAATTACACAGGCTCGTCAAAGCATGGAAACCGATGAAGCCTTTGCTCTTATGAGCAATCCTAATTATAAAAACAATATTAACAACACTTTGTTTAATGGCAATGGCGGTAACGATCATTATAACTCATATTGGGGGTTTCAAAACGGACAAGTACGTAGTGCAAAAATTAGTAAAACAAGTGTGCCAACTGTTATTTTAACCGATTTATGGAAAATAAACGATCATTCAACACTTACGGCCAGTTTGTACGGTTCTAAAGGCCGCACAAGTCTTACTTATTTAAATTATTATGGTGTTCCAAATCCCTCACCAGATTATTATAAATATATGCCCAGCTATTATGGCCCTACCAGTTCTGATGCAGACCCAGGACAGTATGCGGCTTTAACTCAGGCTTGGCAAACCGGCGGCATAAACCCTGCATCGGGTTTAGCTACAGGTCAAATAGATTGGAATGGCATGTATAACGTTAATCGTAACAATCTTCACACAACTAACAATGTGGATGGTCAGCCGGGAGTTAGTTATACGGGTAAACAATCTCTTTATATTCTTGAAGAAAGAAGACAAGACGTAACTAATGGCGGGTATAACGCTATTTATAATACAACTTTAAAAAACGGCTTACACCTTACTGTTGGTTCTAACGGTGCTGTTTCTAACACGCGTTACTATAAAGTGGTTAATGATTTATTGGGTGGCGATTACTGGTTAGATTATAACCAGTTTGCAAGTTCAATTTCTCCTAATCCTAATATGATACAAAACAACATTAAAGATCCTAATAAAATAATTAAGCAGGGCGATGTGTTTGGCTACGATTATAACATCAATGTTATGCGTTTTGAAGAGTGGGGACAAATAGAAAAATCTTTTTCTCGTTTCGATGTTTATGCAAGTGCATCTATAAGCAATACTTCTTTTTATCGTGCAGGCAATATGGTTAATGGCTTATTTCCAACCACCGCAGGTGTAAATGGTGCCCCTCCGGATGGCTCTTCGGGTGGTAACAGTAAAACGCTTGATTTTTTAAATTATGGCATTAAAGCAGGTATAACATACAAAATAGACGGGCATAATTTTATTACCATTAACGGAGCCTCTATAACTAAACCACCTTTACCAAGTACTGCATTTATTTCTCCACGTTCTCGTAACGACGAAATCCCGGGTGTTGGCAACGAAAAAATACTTACTGGTGATATTTCTTATAACGTGCGTCTTCCTTGGTTAAAAGGCCGCATAACTTATTATTGGACTCAAATGAAAAATCAAACTTATTTACGTAGTTATTTTGATGACGATTATAAAACTAACGTAAACTATTTTATGACAAACCTAAACCAGCTAAACCAAGGGCTTGAGTTAGGACTTGAGGGCATTGTTAGCAAACGTATATCTATTCTTGGTGTGTTGGCATACGGTAGTTATATGTATACTAACCGCCCAACAGCAACTATTTCGGCAGATAATACAGCTACTTTATTAGCACAAGACCGAACTGTTTATTTACAAAACTACCACGTTGGCGGTACACCCGAGGTTGCCAGTTCACTTGGCGTACGTTATAGCAGTAAAAAATACTGGTATGCTGGTGTTTATTTTAATTATTTTGCTAACAATTATGTTACCATTAACCCCGATCGTCGTACTCAAGAAGCTCTTGCTAAGTACGTAGAAACAGATCCTCAGGTTCATCAAATTGTTGATCAGGAAAAATTACCTAATGCTTATACCATTGATTTTATGGGGGGCAAATCATTCCGTTTTAACAACAGATATGGACTTAACCTAACCTTAATGGTAAACAACCTAACTAATAATATGTTTAAAAATTATGGGGTTGAGCAATTAAGACACGATGATAATAACATTACAAAGTTTCCTAATAAATATACCTATACAATGGGCTTAACATATCAGTTATCAGCTTCCTTTATATTTAATTAAATTACTAAGATGAAAAAACTAAAATATATTTCTTTCCTGTTGTTTGTTCCGTTGGCTATAACGGTATTTTTTTCTTGCAAAAAAACGCCTGATATGCCGCCGGTAAAACCTCTTTCTTATGGTGGCACTTTAACAATTGCTCAATTAAGGGCTTTGTATGCAGGTAGCAACATCCATTTTACGCATGACGTATCTTTATTTGCTACGGTTACCATGACGGATAATTATAAAACCCTTTATATAAAAGACAACACCGGATCTATTTCTTTAAAACAATTAACCGCACACGGCATTTATGAAGGCGATTCATTACGCGTTAACCTTAATGGTTCGTGGTTAGATTTAAGTGGTACACTAGGCTCATTACAAATCGATTCGGTTGATGTTAGTTCTAGTCCAACTAATAAAGTTGTTAAACTGGCTGTTGGTAAAACACATAATCCGGTTAATTTAAATATTGCTCAATTAATCAGGTCTCAAAGCAGCACAATATATCCAAATAATACAACCATTCCTTTATCTATGTATGATGGAGCGTTGGTAGAAGTTAACAATGTGCAATTTTCTCTTGCCGATTCAGGCTTGTATTTTCCATTAGTTCCTACAGCTGTTTATGCTAATCATCCTGTTTATGATTGTGGCGCAGTTAACATGATAAACCTATCTTTATATACAGGTACAGCAGATTTTGTTAATCAAAAAGTGCCTCATACAAAAAGTGGTTCAATTATAGGTGCAATTTCTTTTTATAACGGTGCTTTACAATTAACGCCTCGTTCTTTTAATGATGTTTTACTTAGCCAACCCAGATGTGGTGTTGATACTTTAACACAGGTTTTTGAAAATTGTAACGCAGGCGTTATAACTGCAACAACTTTTGCCGCTGCATTACCGGGTTGGTATAATATAGCCCAAGTAGGTAACTTAATTTGGAACGGCAATGGTTCAACTCCCGACGGATATATGTCTGCTACAAGCTTTTATGGACAAAACAGAAATGTAATGTGGTTAATTACACCTCCCATACAAAACAACAACCCTGCTAAAAATGTAAGCTTTCAAACAGCCGTTAGTTTTAGTACTACTACAACCAAACCAAGGCAATTAGGTATATTTATATCTACCGATTTTAACGGGTATAATTTTGCCGGAGCCCATCCTGCTACCTGGACTCCAATTACACAAGGTTTTGATAACATACAAAACAACTATTGGGCATCAACACAATTTGGCGGTGTAACCTCAACACAATTTTTTAACGCAAGTACCGCACCCGTTGTGTTAAGTCAATATTTACCCGCAGGTTATACTGGTACTTATTATATTGGTTTTAAATATATGGGCAACAATCTTTCGGGTGATTCTGTACAAACTTTTGCTATTGATAATTTTGCTTTACTAAATAATTAATGCCATGAAATCAACAAAAATTTATACATCCTTACTTGCTATCGCTCTCCTGTTGGGTAGCCTATTGTTTTTTTCTTGCAAAAAAAATCCTACTGCCCCACCTACTTTGGCTGTTGCAACTGGTCCGGCTATTACTATACAACAATTACGTAACATGTATAATGGCATTAGCATAAAATTTACTTCGAACACTATTTTAACCGGAGTGGTTACTTGCGATGAGGCTTCGGGTAATTTGTATAAACAGGTTTATATTCGTGATTACTCAGGTGCTTTTGCCGCTACAAACCACTACGGCGCTATATCACTTCATTTCCTTCAAGGATCTGCCGGATTTTTAAACGTGGGTGATTCTATTGCCATTAACTTAAATGGGACTTTACTGGATAAATCGGGTGGAGGGTCTTTACAAATTGATTCTATGATTCCTATCGATAATATAACACATTTAAAAGCGGGCTTAAACCCACAACCACTTGTAGTAACCATTCCTCAATTAAATACTTACTCAAGTGCTATGGGTGGTGGTTTTATATTTGATGGGCAATTAGTGCAATTAAATAATGTTGAGTTTGTATCGTCTGAAGTTGGTACAACTTACGCCATATACCAAGCACCGCCTGTAATTGCGCCACCTAAAAACGTAAATAAATATTTAGGCGATTCGTTAAAAAACACTATTGTAGCTTATAATAGCGGCTATGCTAATTTTGCTACAAGCATTATACCTAATAATAGTGGTTCTATTATTGGTGCGGCAAACTTATATACCACCATGCAATTAACCATACGCTCATTTGCCGACATTAACCTTAACAAACCATATAACACTATTGTTTATGATAGCATTAGCCAAAACTTTAGTAATGCGGGCTTATCAAGTAAAAGCCCTGTGTTACCTATTGGGTGGACAAGCTTAGCTTATAAAGGCTCTGTATATTGGCAGGGTGCACAATATGGCAATCCTTTTTCTTTGTATGGAAATCCGCTTGATTGGAAATATGCTCCCAGCGCATCAAATTACTACCATCCTGCCAGCGATATTCAAAATGATATGTGGCTTATAAGCCCTCCTATTGTAGATAACGTATATGCGAATAAACCCGGCGCAACAAAATCAAAATCTATGGATTTTTCTGTAGCCGCTCAATATTGTACAAATTTAAGGTTACTAAGTGTATTGGTATCTAATACTTTTGATGGCACTCATATAATTCCATCTCAGTGGGTTGATATTTCTTCTTTTTATCCGGGCATTCCATCTAATTCGGGTCAAAGTAGCAATGGCGTACCTAATTTTAAATATGCGCATAGCAGCCCATTTAGCCCAAGTCTTTATAGTTTTGATGTGCTTAATAATGGTAACCGCACACCCACTTTTTATATTGCATTTAGATACCAAACCAACATTAACTATATAGACTCTACAGGCAGCACCTATCTGTTAGGTAATTTAGTGCTTAAATAACTTTAAACTGAATAAATAATAAATAAAAACAAGTAACCTAAAAAACAAAAAAAACAAAAAATGAAATCAAAATTACTAAAACTAACCGTTGCAGCATTTGTAGCCATGACTACATTTATGCATGCACAAACAGCACCCGCTACTTTGGGTGCAGCCATTATTAATGATGGGTTTGAAACCTGGACTTCAACAGCTCCTATTGCGCCAACCAATTGGGAATTAGCTCCTGCTAACACCATTGCTGCGGCAAACGTACAACAAGTAACTAATGCTTCTACATTAACGCCTGTTCAATCGGGTACTTATTCTTGCAAATTAATTAACACCGCTACTTCATATACCCCTGGCATTATTGCGGGTACTACAGTAAGTGTTACAGCAGGCGTGGGCTATCAAATTTCTTACTACGCACGTGGTAAAGGCACTATTACGGTTGAGTTAACTGATGGCAGCGCAGCTACTACTTCGGCTAACTACGTATCTGCTAATGGGCAAAGCATAAGCGGTAAAGGCTGGCACCATTGCTACCAAACTGTTATTGCAGCTACTACTACTAACAACGCGCAATTTTGCTTAAAAGTAAAAAGCACAGCTACTTATACTGCTGCTGGTGGCGTAAGCATTACCGGTGTTGATGTTGATAGTTTTGTAGTACGTCCTTACACTCCGGTAGCTAATGCTTCTTTATATGACCTTCAGTACACTACTGCTGCAAACGGAAACTCACCTTTTTATGCACAATTTGTTGGGCAAACAGGTGGAATTGTAACAGCTCGCGTGCTTAGCAGTTCAAGCACTGCTTCGGCTCCAGCTTATAGTGGTTATTATATACAAACATCAGGTTCATCAGCTTGGGGTGCAGGTTATGTTTTTGACCAAACAAATGCTCCTAACGTTTCTATTGGTGATAGTGTAACTTTTGGCTGTTCAATTGATGAATATTTTAATATGACTGAACTTGAGTCGGTAACCAATTTCAATAAAGTATCATCTGGTAATCCTTTTATTACGCTTACACAAACAACTTATAGTGTAAACTCACAAACATTAGCACAAGAAATGTACGAAAGCTTTTTAGCAAACATTCAAGGTGCAGTTGTACAAACATACAGTGCTAACTACGGACAAGGAACTATCCAAGACGCTTCTGGTGTACCTTGTACTTTCGATTTTAAAGGTGGTTTTTATGCTCCAAACGGTTCTGCTACTTCAGGTTCTTCTGGTAACCCTGGTTATACACCTACTATTGGCACACAAACATATTGTGTAACAGGTAACATTAACTACGAATTTAGCGCATATAACATCATCCCTCGCGATTCGGGCGACATTGTATCAAACTGTATGCTTTTAGGCATTGAAAAACACAATAGTTTAAACGCAAACGTGTACCCTAACCCAATGGCAAACGAGTTAAACATACAATTGCCTTTTGCTGCTACCAAAGTAAGCGTAAGCATTACTGATATGATGGGTCGCGAAATGATTGCACCTATAGCTACAAGCGGTACTAATGTTAATGTAAACAACATAAACATAGCTGCGGGTACTTATTTTGTAAAAATTACTGCCGATGGCAAAACTCAAATAAATAAAATTGTTAAACAATAATTAGTTTTTCAATTATTTAAAAAGCCCCGTTTGATATAAGCGGGGCTTTTTTATTTTTAACAATCTATTAATGTTGTTTTTTTGCTATATTATTATATCTTTGCTTTGCTTTTGAAGTGAACATCCTAAAAGAACCCAAACTGTCATGAGTTGTTGGGGACAATCTTTAACCACCTTCAAAGCTTTTTTTAAAGCTTTTGAACATGGAAACTACAATAGGTTATACTACAGTTTTCAACCGTGTAAGTTTCATCATAAACCATGTTACTTTTTGCAATTAATAACATGCAAAAAAAATTTCTGTTTTTTTTAGTAGTAGTAATTAGCTTTTTTTTTCCTGCCATATCTTTTTCGCAAATGGCTGTTAGCCCAAATAGTACTGCTACTGCACTTGCACAAGCCGTTGCAGGAAGTGGAGTAAACGTAACTAACGCTACTATAAACTGCGGGGCTAATGCCGCCGGTACTTTTTCTTTTTCAGGTTCAAATCTTGGTTTAACGGGTGGCATTTTATTAACCACCGGCACTGCATCAGATGCCGCCAACCCGGGAAATTATTTATGTAGTGTTAATAATGGCAATAATTTTAGCGACCCCGATTTAACAGCCATAGTACCAACTGCAAATTTAGATGTTTGTGTATTAGAATTTGATTTTGTTCCTACTTGCGATAGTTTAAAAATGGCTTTTGTCTTTGGGTCAGAAGAGTATCCACAAGGAGTTAACTTACAATACAATGATGCCTTTGCTATTTTTCTTACAGGACCAAACCCTTCGGGTGGAACTTACACAGCACAAAATATAGCTACGCTTCCTAACGGAACTCCGGTATCCATTCACAATGTAAATGCCGCTACTAATTCAGCTTATTTTCATAATAATTATACAACACCAAATAACAACGTGGCTTATAACGGGTACACGATTCCGGTTACGTCGGTTACATCGGTAGCACCTTGTAGCACATATCATGTAAAATTTGCTATTGCCGATGCCGGTAATGCTTTGTACGATTCGGGGGTTTTTATCAGTAATAACACTTTAAGTTGCCAAAGTCCTGCGGTGCTCACTGCTAACACTACTGCCTCTAGCGGTTGTAACAATACAGGAAGCGCTACGGTTACTGTAACTAATTATACCGGTACACCAATTTATCATTGGCTACCCGGCGGGCAAAACACACCCACCATTAGTAATTTGGCTTCGGGAACTTATACCTGCAATGTTAGCATGCATCAAACCTGTGGCATTATAACACAAACTATAACAGCATCAGTTGGTACTAGTGGCAGCACAATTGTACTGACTTCAAATCAACAAAATTTAACTTGCAATGGGGGCAGCAACGCTAGTGCAACAGTTGCTGCTATTGGCGGAACAAGTCCATATACTTGCACCTGGAGTACAAATCCGGCGCAAACAGGAATGACTGCAACTAATCTTTCAGCGGGCAGCTATACTGCTACCATTAATGATAATGGTGGGTGCCATGCAAATATTCAAATTATTATTCCATCACCACCAGCTATGCAAGTAAGTGTTGGCACTACTTCTACAACATGTACCGGTTCTATAGGCACTGCATCGGTTAATGTAATAAATCATGGCTTAGCACCCTACACTTACACATGGAGTACAACGCCTGCACAGCATACACAAACAGCCACAAACCTTGCACATGGAACATATACAGTACTTGTTCGAGATTCACTTTCTTGCACAACAACCACTATAGCAACTATTCCAATACAACCTATCGGCTGGAGTTTATCGGCAACAGCTACTAATGTAGCTTGTTATGGTGGCAGTAACGGAATTGTATCAGCTACTATAAGTAACGCCGGAGCCAATACATTTACTTATGTTTGGAACACTAATCCGGTACAAAATTCACAAACGGCTACTAATTTACCTATTGGAAATTATACTTGTACCGTAACCGATAACAATGGCTGTATGCTAACAACTACAATGGGTATAATACAACCGCCTTTATTAACATCTAGTATAAATAGTCTTCCAACATTATGTTCCGGTTCTGTTGGTTCGGTTACTGTTACTGCATCCGGCGGCACACAACCTTACTCTTACTTATGGAGCAATACACAAACAACAGCAGTTATACATAATCTAACACAAGGACAGTATACTGCTACCATTAATGATGCACATAGTTGTACCACAAACAATGTTGCCACGGTTGGTGTAAATAATCCTGTGTTGCAAATAACAACATCGGTGGTTAATTCTGTTTGTGGTGGGCCGTCCGGTGCTGCAAACGTTACATCAATTATACCAAGCGCGCCGCCTTATATATATAGCTGGTCACCCGGAGGACAAACTACACAAAACATAAGTAATCTTTCACCCAACACATATTCCGTAACAGTTACAGATGCAAATGGTTGCATGGGAAGTACATTTGCCACAGTAGGTACAAATACTTTTTTTCCTATTCAAATAACTACTTCACCCGATTATTGCGGAAAGAGTATAGGCTCAGCTACTGCTACACCACAAGCAAACCCACCTTATCAATATCAATGGAACACAACTCCACCACAGTTTACACAAAGCATAACAAATTTATCTCCGGGAAATTACACAGTAGTTGTAACCGATGGGTTTAATCCTAATTGTAAAGACTCTGTTGCGGTAGTAATTGGCAGCATCCCTTCTCTATCTGTGCCAATAAGTACAACACCTACTTTTTGCGATAGAAATTTTGGGTCGGCAACAGCAAGTCCAATTGGTTACCCTCCTTATAATTATCAATGGAACGGAAATGGTGTATCATTACAAAACACACAAACTATAAATAATTTATACATAGGAACTTATACCGTACAGGTAACTGATTTATATAATTGCGTTGCTACAGCAACAACTACCGTTTTTAATCAAAATGATGTTCTTACATCTTCACTTGAAACACAACCGGGTGGAGATGTTTATTCGTTAACACCGGTTACTATAAATATTACTACCAATGCCGGATGGACATTAAATAGTGGGGTTTTATCTGACGGAACAATTTTATCACAAAGCACTAATTATACTTTCAATCAATCGGGCGATTATATTGCCAGCTATTATTTTACCAGTAACCATGGTTGTGTAGATTCTGTTAAGTACGATATACATGTTATTGATTATTCAACTTTATACATTCCAAACTCTTTTACACCTAATAATGATGGAAAAAATGATTTTTTTAAAGCCGACGGCACATTTATTAATTCATTCGAAATGTATATTTATGATCGTTGGGGCAACCTTATTATAACATTAGATGACTTAACTAAAAGCTGGAACGGAAAACAAAAAGGGCAAGAGGCCCCTGTTGATATATATGTTTACAAAGGCTCTGCTATTGATACACAGGGGAAAACAATAAACTTTAACGGACAAATTAATTTAATAAGATAATTCTTAATATTGTACATTCAAATGAAAAAATTAATTGCTATATCGATATTCGTTTTTTTTGTAAGTGCTCAAGCAAGGGCTTCTTCTGCCACCTATTCTCTTTCTCCACATCATGATGATACACTTTCTATTAAAGTCCCTAATGTGTTTTCTCCTAATGGTGACGGTGTAAACGATTTTTGGAGCATTATTATTTATGACTACGGTGTTGCAGTGCTTGATTTGCAAACAACAATTTACGACAGGTGGGGGCACGAAGTTTTTCAAAGCACTAACATTAATCAGGTTTGGTTAGGGCACACACCTACAGGAAGAGCATGTAGCGCTGGTTCTTACTTTTATGTTATTAATTATACTAATGGTGTCACTAATCAACCAGAGCAATTAAAAGGTTTTGTTGAATTAGTAAGGTAAATTGCCTTCATTTTTAAAATATCATCATAAAATCTTGTTTTAGAGCATCACAAAACAAAGGTTATCTTTGCCAAAATTTATAAAATAAGCAAGTGTCAAATATAGTAGCTATAATAGGTCGCCCCAACGTAGGTAAATCAACTCTTTTTAATCGCCTAACCGAAAGCCGTCAGGCTATTGTAGATTCTGTGGCCGGCGTTACCCGCGACAGACACTATGGTAAGGTTGAGTGGAATGCCCGCGAATTTACTGTTATTGATACAGGCGGGTACATTACCGGAAGCGATGATGTGTTTGAGGTAGAAATTAGAAAACAAGTACAAATTGCCATAGATGAAGCTAACTTATTGGTTTTTGTGGTAGATAGCAATGATGGTGTTACCCGTTTTGATAAAGATGTTGCCGTTTTAATTCGCAAAAGTGGAAAGAAATGCTTTTTGGTAGTAAACAAAATTGATACCCCTGATAAAACGCCTTATGCTTCTGAATTTTATTCGTTAGGCGTGGGTGATGTTGTTTATCCCTTATCAGCAGCAAGTGGCGGCGGTACAGGCGAATTATTAGATGATATCGTTAAAGCATTACCAAATCCGATAGATGATGAGGAAGAAAAACTTCCGCGCATTGCTATTGTGGGTAGACCAAATGTTGGTAAATCATCGCTTACCAATGCTTTATTGGGCAATGAAAGAAACATTGTTACACCTGTTGCCGGCACCACCCGCGATTCTATAAACACCCGCTACAATGCTTTTGGAAACGATTTTTGGTTAATTGATACAGCCGGAATTCGTAAAAAAGCGAAGGTGCACGAAGATTTAGAGTTTTACAGCGTAATGCGCTCTATTAGAGCCATTGAAAGTTGCGATGTGATACTTATGATGATTGACGCTACACTTGGCTTAGAAGCGCAGGATTTAAGTATTTTTGATCTTGCCATCAAAAACCATAAAGGAGTTGTAATTATAGTAAACAAGTGGGATTTAATTGATAAAGACGCCACTACCGCCAAAAAAATGGAAGATGAAATTCGCGAGCGATTAGCTCCGTTTAAAGATGTGCCTATTATTTTTGTTTCTGTATTAGAAAAACAACGTGTTTTAAAAGCCATCGAGGTTGCTATAGAGGTGTATCATAACCGCCGTCAAATTATACCTACCCGTAAATTAAACGAGTTTTTTGAACCTGTTTTAGAAGCCTATCCGCCGCCTGCGCTTAAAGGCAAATACGTAAAAATAAAATACGTTACACAAATGAAAGGCATCCCTATGTTTATTTTCTTTTGTAACCTGCCACAATATGTTAGCGAAAGCTACAAGCGTTATTTGGAAAATAAATTGCGCGAGCATTTTAATTTTTCGGGTGTGCCGATTGAGATTGTAATGAGAAAAAAATAAAATTCTTCTTGTGCCCATATCCATTCACATAAATAACTTAGGTAAGAAATTTGTAAACGAATGGATTTTTAAAGACGTTAACCTAAACATTTCTCCGGCTGAAAAGTTGGTAATTTTAGGGGCTAATGGTTCGGGTAAATCAACTTTGTTACAAAGCATTGCTTCTTTTTTAATTCCAACCAAAGGCGAAGTTGTTTGGAAAAACAATGACCAGGTTATTGAGGATGATACTATTTATAAGCACCTAAGCATGACATCTCCTTATATGGAATTGATTGAAGATTTTACTTTAGTTGAAACCATCAACCACCAAAAACAATTTAAACCCTTTGTAAATAAGCTGACTACCGAAGAAATTATTAAACGCATGCAGCTTGAGCGTGCCGCAGATAAGTACATAAAAAATTATTCATCGGGCATGAGACAGCGCGTAAAACTAGGTTTAGCTATTTTAGCCGATTGCCCGGTTTTATTGCTGGATGAGCCTTGCAGCAATTTAGATGCAAACGCAATTGCCTGGTACCAAAACATGATTACAGAATTTGCCCAGCACAAAACTATTTTGGTTTGCAGCAATACAGTTAAAGAAGAGTATACTTTTTGTACCGATAAAATTGAAATAGAAAAGTTTAAAGTGCTGAAATAAAAAAAGCGTGGCAACACGCTTTTTTCACAATACAATAATTAAGGTTCTTATTTTTTAGTTGCTTTCTTTTTAGCTACTTTTTTTACCGCAGCTTTCTTTGCTGTTTTTTTAACCGCTACTTTTTTTGCAGCCGGTTTTTTAGCAGCGGCTTGTTTTACAGTTGCTTTTTTAGCTGCAATTTTTTTAGCGCCTTTTTTATCAAACGCTGTAGGCATTTGGTCTAAAATCATTCGCTTAACTTCGTCTAACGAAATTTTTGTTAATTCTTCAGGGGCATATTTGTCTCCGTTAGCTTTTTTCTCCAGCTTCAACATTAATTTTCCAAAACGGATAAAAGGACCCCAACGGCCATTTTCGATGGCTATTTTTTCATCGTCCCATTTTTGTATAAAACGATTGGCTTCTTTTTCTAATTTTTTACTTGCTAACTCATCAATATCGCTTTGCGATAAATTATCAAAATCGTAAGCACGTGGTACATTTATATATAAACCACCTAATTTAATAAATGGTCCAAAACGTCCTTTCCCTTTTGTAACGGGTTCGCCTTTATAAAATGCAATAGGTGCATCAGCTAATTCTTTTTCTCCAATTAATTGTATGGCTCTTTCCATATCAACTTTAAATGGGTCTTCCCCTTTAGGAATAGAAATAAATTGCTCACCAAATTTTACATAAGGGCCAAAACGACCTAAGTTTACTGATACATCTTTACCGTTATGTGTTCCTAAGTGTGCAGGAAGTTTAAATAAATCTAAAGCTTCTTCCAACGTAATCATTTCCATGCGTTGGTCTTTGCGTAAGCTTGCAAAACGTGGTTTTTCGCCTCCTTCAATTGTTTCACCAATTTGTGCTAAAGGGCCAAAACGACCTATGCGTACAAAAATAGGTTTACCGCTTGCGGGGTCAACTCCCAATACACGCTCGCCACTTGCACGCTCAGATTTATCAATTGTTTTTTCTACTGTTTTGTGGAACGGGCTATAAAATGTTTTCAGCATTTTAGTCCAGTCTAATTTGCCATCGGCAATTTCATCAAACTCCTCTTCCACTTTTGCTGTAAAATGGAAATCTAAAATATCAGGGAAGTACTGAATTAAAAAATCGTTTACCACCATGCCAATATCGGTTGGGAATAATTTATTTTTTTCAGCACCTGTATTTTCTGTTTTTGTTTCTTTAACGATGTTGTTTTTTGCTAAAACAAGATTTATAAAGTTTCTTGCGTGTCCTTCTCTATCTGTTTTCTCAACATAATTTCTTTTTTGAACGGTAGAAATAGTTGGCGCGTAAGTAGACGGGCGACCTATGCCAAGCTCTTCTAATTTTTTTACCAAACTCGCCTCGGTATAACGTGCCGGATGATGTGTAAAGCGTTGTGTAGCGGTAATTTCATGGTTTTGTAAAGTTTGTCCTTGTTGTATGGGAGGAAGGATAGATGAATTTTCAGATGTTGCATCTGTTTCTTCATCATCTGTGCTTTCCATATACACTTTAAGGAAACCATCAAATTTTAAAACTTCGCCTTGTGCTATAAACAATTCGGATGTAGTAGATACTTTTATTTTAGCTGTTGTTTTTTCTAACTCCGCATCACTCATTTGCGATGCAATGGTGCGTTTCCAAATTAAATCGTACAAGCGTTGCTCGTTACGCTCGCCTTCAACAAATTGCCTGTCTATATAAGTAGGGCGAATGGCTTCGTGAGCCTCTTGCGCGCCTTTACTTTTTGTTTTGTACTGACGAGGTTGAAAATATTTTGCCCCGTAATTTGCATTAATGGCTTTGTTAGCCTGATTCATTGCGGTTTCCGATAGGTTAACACTATCTGTACGCATGTAGGTTATTTTACCTGCCTCGTATAATTTTTGAGCCACCACCATGGTTTGCGACACCGAAAAACCTAATTTACGTGCTGCTTCTTGTTGCAAAGTAGATGTAGTAAATGGTGCAGATGGTGAACGCTTAGCTGGTTTTGTTTCTAATGTCTCTATAGTAAAAGAAGCTGCTTTACATTTTTCTAAAAATGCCTGGGCTTCTTGTTCTGTATTAAAACGTTTATCTAATTCGGCTTTTAAATTTGCTTTGCCTGTATTAAATAAGGCAACCACTTTAAATGCTGAAGTTGAATTAAAGTTTTGAATTTCTCTTTCTCTATCTACAATTAAACGCACCGCAACCGATTGCACACGACCGGCAGATAAACTTGGACGAACCTTACGCCATAATATAGGTGATAGTTCAAAACCCACTAACCTGTCTAACACACGGCGAGCCTGTTGCGCGTTTACTAAATTAATATCTATGCTTCTAGGATTTTCAATGGCTTTTTGAATGGCCGATTTTGTAATCTCATGAAAAACAATGCGTTTAGTCTTTTTAGGATCTAAATTCAATGTTTCAGCCAAATGCCAAGAAATGGCTTCTCCCTCACGGTCCTCATCGGAAGCTAACCAAACCATGTCGGCCCCTTTGCTTAATTTCTTTAATTCGCTTATAACTCTTTCTTTGCCTTCTGATACTTCGTAGGTAGGTGCAAAATTGTTCTCAATATCAACGCCATAGCCCTTTTTAACCAAATCTCGAATATGGCCAAAACTAGATCTAACGGTAAAATCTTTCCCTAAAAATCCTTCTATGGTTTTTGCTTTCGCCGGTGACTCAACTATAACAAGATTCTTGCTCATTCGTTACCTTATTTTTAAATAATAAGACTGCAAAAGAACGATTTTTTATGAAATAGAGAAAAAAAGTGGCTTTTTGTGTGAAATTAAACCTGTGGGGCATTTTTGCCAAACAATTGTTTGTGCCATTTAGCATGGCATATTTTAAACCATTCGGTATACTTAGTAGGATGCAATTTTATATCTGTATCTAATTCGTTTACAGAAATATATTTCCAATCAGAAACCTCAGCGGGATTATTTTTTGGAAGATTATTGGTTACTCCTATATATACGTAATCTAATTCGTGCTCGGTTAAATTATTATCTAAATGAGCCTTATATATAAAAGTAAAGGCAAACTTTAATTCGCAATCTAAACCCATTTCTTCTTTTAATCGGCGGTGAGCGGCCAATTCAGGGGCTTCATCAGGGCGGGGGTGACTACAGCAAGTGTTTGTCCATAAACCCGCCGAATGATATTTTTCATCGGCACGTTTTTGTAATAATAACTCATGCTTTGAATTAAAGATAAAAACAGAAATAGCGCGGTGCAACTTTCCCTCCTGGTGTGCCTGCATTTTTTCCATAGTGCCAAGCGTTTTATCTTGCTCATCAACCAGCACTACATATTCAGGGTTTTCTGTTTTCAATTAATTTAAACTAGGGTCTTGTGCTATGTCGGCAAAAACTTTATAATTTTTACCAAGTCTTGTTACTTGGTCGGGCCAAATATCATCGGGGTGTTTGTTTAAAAACTCCGCCGTATAAGAGTCTAATAAGCCCCAAACTTTCTCATCCAGTTCTTCTGCTAATTGCCCTGCACCCCAACCGGAATAGCCAATAAAAAATTTTATTTCAGAAGGACTAAGTTCTCCACTTTTAAGTTTATCCGTAATATCTAAAAAACTTCCGCTCCAATAGTAGTTGTTTTGTATGTGTATGCTGTTTGATATTTCTTTTCCTGCCGTGTGTATATAAAACAGTTGGTTTTGCGCAATAGGGCCACCATAGTAAACGGGTATTTTTAAATTATCCATGCCTGGTAAAACATCTTTTAAATTAAGATGCATGGGCTTATTTAAAACAAAACCTAAGGAGCCTTGCTCATTATGTTCGGCAAGCAAAATAACGGTACGCTTAAAATCACCGTCGTTTAAAAGTGGGCGTGCAACTAATATTTGTCCTTGTAAAATCTGCATCTATACTTGTATCTTTGCATTACAAAACTACAACATGAATAATTCGCTCAATGAATATACTAAAAATTTACGACGTGACTTTGTAAAAACTTCTTTTGATGAAAAAGATGCCAACAACAATCCGTTTAAACAATTTGAAACCTGGTTTGAAGAAGCTGCAAAAAGTAACGTTAACGAACCTAACGGAATGGTGTTATCTACCGTAACAAAAAAGGGGCGACCATCATCAAGAATTGTTTTATTGCGCGGATTAGATGACCACGGTTTTAATTTTTTTACCAATTACGAAAGCAGAAAAGGAACCGAATTAAAAGAAAACCCCTATGCCTCACTGTTGTTTTTTTGGCCTGAATTAGAAAGACAAGTTAGAATTGAAGGCAAGGTGGTGAAAGCCCCTGCAAACATTTCAGATGAGTATTTTTCTTTACGTCCGCGCGAATCGCGTATAGGTGCTTGTGCATCGCCACAAAGCAAGGTGCTTAAAAACCGACATGAGCTTGAAAAAATGGTTGATGCCATTAATGCAAAATATAGTGAAGATGTGCCGCGCCCAAAAAACTGGGGTGGCTATATTTTAAAAGCTACTTATTATGAGTTTTGGCAAGGCAGACAAAGTCGCCTGCATGACAGAATTTGTTATAACCTGAAAAATAAAAAATGGGTTAAACAACGGTTAGCACCTTAGTTTTTGATGCCACACATTAAACTGATAACTAAAATTAATGCGCCCATTGAGCGTTGTTTCGACTTATCAAGAAGCATTGATTTGCATAAAATTTCAACCAGCCAATCGAACGAAGAAGCTGTTGCCGGAGTAACAAGTGGGTTAATTAATTTAAACGAAACTGTTACCTGGCGCGCCAAACATTTTTTTGTATGGCAAAAACTAACCAGCAAAATAACACAATACGAGGCCAATGTTTTGTTTGTTGATGAGATGGTTGAAGGTGCTTTTGAATCCATCCATCACACCCACAAGTTTGAATATAAAAACGGAGAAACAATAATGACCGATGATTTTATTTTTGAATCTCCACTTGGTGTTTTAGGTCGTTTGGCAAACGCAATTATTCTAAATCATTATCTCAAAAAATTATTAGTTAAAAGAAATGAGATAATAAAAGAGTATGCCGAAAGTGATTTGTGGAAAAAAGTTTTAACGAATTAAGACTATTTTTTCTCCTCGTTTTTCTCGCGTTTCTTTTTGTAAATAAAAGCTGCGGTCATAATAACTGCCGTTAATGCAACCAAGCCTAAGCCACCCCAAACAAGGCTTCCGGTACTTTTTGTAGTTACTAAAAATACAATAGCAAATAATAAAATAGTAGCCACCTCATTAAACAAACGCAAACCAAAAGATTTACCCGTGTATGAGTTTGTTTTCATTTGATTAAAAATTGCCTGACAACGAAACTGATAAACAAATAAAATGCCCACAAAAAAAAGTTTTAGTGTCATCCAGGGTTGAGTTAAATAGTAATCGAGGTTCTGAAAATACATCCAAAAACCAAACACCGCAGTTAGTATGGCTGATGGCCAAGTAATGCCATACCACAAACGTTTTTGCATTAACTGAAATTGAGGCACTAATACATTTTTTTCAGCTTCGGTTTTTTGGTTGGCTTCGGTTTGGTAAATAAATAAACGCACAATGTAAAACAAACCAGCAAACCAACACACTACAAAAATAATGTGGAGAGCTTTTACATAATTGATATCTATTGCATTCATATACTATGCGAAATTACTTAAAAATTTCGCGCCTAAATTTAATTTTAGCAATTGCTTATTTTTATAAGTAACTCTTCCCTATACTACTTATTAATATTTTAAATTTATAAAGACTAGGTTGAAAATCCTCCCACGCCAAAACCCTTTTCGAGGGTGTGTGCTTTGCTTTCCTCTCCTTTTCTTTCATTTTCTTTTTTTTCCTTTCCTTTTCTTTGTGTACTTTCCTCAGGAGTAAACCCCGAGGAAACTAAAATTTGTAATTAGTTACTATGGGAAATTACTTGTACAAGAGTTTGTTTTAAAACCCCTCGTAGCCACAATTTACACCGGTATTATTCACGAATCCAGGAGTTACACTGCCCCTCGCAGATTTTGCAAACAAGCCGCCATAAGTGATATCTGTTAACAGCATTACTACAAAATTACTCCGCTTAATTTTTATATAGTGTACTTTGCGGCATATTTTTTACTTATAAAATACGTTAATTAGGTTTCTTTTCATTCTATTTTGTTTTACTTTTGGTTCTTAAGATGAAAGCAAAATTTATTTTTATAGCCTTTATTGGTTTTGTGGTTACAAACATTTGTTCGTGTACCAAAGCGGGCACAGGTGGGAATGCAACCGTTGTGTGTAAAGTTTTTAATACAGATAACAGTAACGCACCTGTTAATGGTGCAACAGTTTACGTAAAATATGGTCAAAGTACGGCACCCAGTGCAAACAACACCGGATATGATGATCATAAAGTTGCGGCAGCAAATAGTAACTCTGTAACTTTTACAGGACTTCAACAAGGCACCTATTATTTTTATGCCGAAGCAAATGTTGGAACAGCTACTGCACCTGCACCTGTTTCGGGTGGTAATGCTTTTAGCCTTACGCACGCTAATCGTAATGGTACTAGCACTGCTACCATAGCAGTAATGTACTAAACTATTCTGAGGTTACTAAGGAGCTAATAGGGGTACAAACACCGTTCTCACAAGTATAGCATTGTAGTTTATCTTTAAATACGGCAGGTTTGTAAATAGATTTTCCCAACAACATTCGCAAACACTCTTGTATGCCTTCTATAATACTCGGATGCGGATGTATCATATCTGCCAACTCTCTAATGCCTTGGTTTGTGTGTACTAAATAGGCAACCGCCTGTATAGCACTACTGGCATGTTCTCCAACAGCCCGCATTCCTAATATACGCATGCCATTATCGTTAGTTACTAATATTTTAAAGAAACCTTTTGTTTTGCGCATAGCAATGGCACGGGCGTTTGTGCTATAATCTAACTTAACAACTTTTACCGGAATATTTTTTTCTCGTACCTCCTGCTCACTCATACCAACAGCTCCCACCTCGGGGTTTAAAAACATAATAGTAGAAATGTTTTTATAGGATATGGGTTTAATGGCCGGACCAAACATACGAACAACTGCATGACGAGCCTCACGTTCACCCACACTTACCAAGGCAATTCCACCCGTAACATCTCCGGCTACAAATATGTTTGGCACATTTGTTTGCGTATCATCATGAAAAATAAATCCCCGCTCGGTAAGTTTTACACTGGCATTTTCTAAGCCTATATTTTCAATATTTGGTACACGACCAACAGCTACTAATGCTTTATCAACTGTAATTATTTCGCGTTCTCCATCTTTATATAAAAGCTCGTACTCAACTTTTCCGTTTTTAATTTCCATGCGTTCTAAAGCTGAGTTGTGATGCACTACTACTCCTTTAGCTTCCATGTTTTCGGTAACAGTTTTAGAAATATCCTCATCTTCAAACGGAAGAATACGATTAGCTTTATCTATAATATAAACTTTTGTTTTTCCGAAATTTGAAAAGATAGTAGCAAACTCACAACCAATAACACCCGCACCCAACACTACTAAGCTCTTGGGGAAATCCAGAATATTTTTAACTCCATCGCTGGTTACAATAATTTTTTCATCAATCGGTATGTTAGGTAAATAACGTGGATGACTTCCGGTAGCAATTAAAATGTTTTCTGCTTTTACTGTATTTGTAGAGCCATCTTCTTTTTTTATTTCAACCGTATTTTTATCTATAATTTTTGCAAAACCTTTTTCGTAATGAAAAAGCTTAGAACCCAAAGCTGCTTCTAACAAACCTAAATGAAGCGTCATTTGTGTTTTTCGTTCAAAGGCAGCCTCTCTTACATTTTTGGTAATGTCTTCAAAAGGTATCTCATAGCTAGGGATGACGTCATGAATGGCAGAAACACGCATAGAATGTTCCCACAGCGTTTTAGAGGTCAGCACCCCGTCGTAAATGCCCGCGCCACCTAAACGGTGTTTTTCAATAATTAAAACCTTCTTTTTAAAATCGAGCGCGCGCATAGCACCTGCATATCCGGCAGGCCCTCCACCTATAACAACTAAATCAAATGTATTCATAAAGGTAAATTAGTTGCGCTAAATTACAGAATACTAATTAATTTTAATGAAGTGGCTCTGTATTTATCTCAACCGCACGATTAGGTTGCACAAACGGAATTAAACCTTGTTTTAAAAACATAATTTGCCCCTTTTGTCCTGCCACAAAAAGCGAAAAACCTGTGCCCAAGGAAAACTCTGCACTACGACGTATAGCGTACACATGTCTACACATAGGATACTCATTGGTTTGTATATTGCTTTGGTCAGGCATGTAAGCAATTTTACTTCCATTAGTTGAAACTGCCAAGGTTTTTATAGTGCTTAAAAAAACCTTTGTAGTAGAATCGTCTAAATCGCTAAGCCAGGCATAATCAAGCACACCTATGCTATTTTTATTTTTACTGATATGGTTAATTAAATCGGTAGTATTTTTTAAAGCAAAGCAGTTTTTACCAAATGGTTTTCCTTGTAACAAGGTATCTTTTAAAAATCTGGTTGTGCCCGAGTTGTCGTTATCAAAAACCATTCGGTAAGTAGTGTCTTCTCCACTAATTATCTTTTTTATTTTTTCGGTTGAAATAACAGAATCTGTACTATTTACAGGCACAACAAAAGCTAAGGCACTTTTAGCCACGCAAATTTGTGTAGGATAAATGTTTTTGGCTTTAAATTGTTTTAATTCGTTTTCTGATAAAACCCTTGATATAACAATAACCTTACAGCTATCATTATACAAACCTTCTATGGCTTGTTTTTCGTTTACATACTGTACGTTGATTTTTGAGTTATGATAAATTTGCTCAAACGTATAGGCTTGATTTCTTATATGAAGAAACATGCCTTCTTCGCAAAAAACCTTTAATTCGCCTGATGTTGGTGTATTAGGAACATCGCTTGTTTTGATACTTGTGTTACACGAAGTAAAAAGTAAAACAGGTAAAATAAGCGCAATAATTTTATTCATTTTCTTCTTGCTGCATTTTTTTGTACTGATTGTATTGTCTAACAGCCCTAAAGCCACCATAAACAATAAAAATTATGCCAAACCATATTCTGTTGGGTTTGGGTAATTTTTCAATCAAAAAATCGGTAGATAAAAAAACAAAGCCGCACCCTATAAAGAGTGCGGCCATTATAATTCCTGCAATTAAAAATGCACGTTGCATATTATTATTGAAGTCTGAAGATGATAGGCACGTTAAAGTACACCCTTACCGGACGACCATTTTGTTTACCTATATTCCATTTTGGCATGCTTTTAATAACACGTACAGCTTCTTTGTCGCAACCGGGTCCACCGGCTACGCCTTTTAAAACTTCTACATTACTAATAGAGCCATCCATTTCAACAACAAACTTTACAAAACATTTACCTGATATGTTTGCTTCTTTTTCTATTTCAGGATAGTGTACATTTTTTTGAATGTATTTCATCATCTCTGCTGCTCCACCTGGAAACTCAGGCATTTGCTCAACCACTGTAAAAATCTCAGGTGCTTTTTCTTCAACCGGACCGGTGCCTGCATCACTTGGCACAGACACATCTTCACCTGTACCCTCTTGTGTAGTTGTACCCACATTGGTTTCAGCCACTTTTTCTTGTGGTGGTGGTGGTTCATCTTCAACCGCATCATCCTTAATAACAGGCGGCACAAACTTAATAGTTTCTACAACTGGTGGCGGCGGTGGCGGTGGCGGTGGCGGTGGTTCGTTTTTATCTACTGGAGGTGTAAGATCCACTTGCGTCATATCCAACTTAACGTTGTTTAAGGCATCATCCGAACTTTTTCTATCTAAAAGTAGCTTTACACCAAACACTGCAAAAGAAAAAATTAGCATGCCGCCTACTATCATGGTAACGCGTTTGTTATAATCTCTTCTTATTTGGTAAGCGCCATAAGCATGATTTCTTTCTACAAAAACCACATCGTTTCTGTCATCAGAACTTACGTTATTCCACTTTTCAAGCGAAAGAAGCAACGAAATGGCTGATATTATTACAATTACAACAATTATTATCTCCATAATTATTTAATTTTTTCGGTTAACAATGCGTACTCAGGTGCCGACATATCAATAATTACGTACTTACCCACCATACAAACGTTAAGCTCATCAACTACATCAATTACATCTTTGTAAGTTGCTTTATCGTCTGTTTTTATTAATGCAGTAAGTGCACGCTTATCTCCTTTAGCTTCTATAGCCAAGCGCTTAAATGTGCTGTCGGCCATTTGTTTGCTTTTTACTTTACCTTCTAACTTAGCAATTTCATCATGTGCATAACTGTTCATTTCTAATAAAAGTTTATGCAATCCTTCTGATGAAAATGTTGTTTCGGTAAGTTGCGTAGCTGGTTTTCCTTCTTTATTATCCGGAGCATTAAACTGTCCTTTATAGTAAAATATTTTATGGTCTTTTGTTAAAATAATATTTAAACCATTTTTTACCTCAGGTTGCTCTTTAGGATTATCAGGAGGCGCCGGAAAGCTTATTTCCATTGATTTAGGCTTGCTAAACGTTGAAGTTAACACGAAAAACGTAAGTAGCAGAAACCCCAAATCTACCATGGGTGTCATATCTATTTTGGTGGATTGTTTTTTGGCGCGTTTTTTACCGCCTTTTTTGTGGCCACCGCCATCGTCTGCAATTTCAGCCATTTTTAAATTTTATTTTTTACCTGCTTCAGCGGGTTTAGTTCCACCGCCTTCTAACGAAGTAATTAAGTTAAAACGATAAATTTTCATGTCTGTAAAAGTCTTTAGCACTTCTTTTACATACATATACTTTGATTTTGCATCTGCTTTTATAGCGTAACGTACTTTCTCTCCCACAAAGTCTTTACCCGCCTCTTTTGCTTTGTCGCGCTCGCGGATATATATACCATTGGTTTCCTGTGCCGCATATCTAACCCAATCGCTAAGCTGTGGGTTTTTAAGCGAATCATTTGGAACACCTTTTTGTGGTTGAAATTTTAAACGTTCGTTTTCTGAAGCATCAATGTATCTTGGTAAATCTTTAATATCAACGCCAAAACTCGACATACCGCCAAATTTTTTAACCTGCGCTTCGGTAAATTTTACTTTATACTTGTCGCTCATTTTCATTAGCGTAGCCACTTTAGCCTCAGCATTACTTACCCCAAAAAATGGGCGGCCAATGCCGTCGATACTAACTAAAATAGTGTTATCGGGCAATGTTTTTTCTGCATGAGAAGCAGGTGGATCTACCACCACGGGCTCTGCCATACGAAAAGAGGCGGTAAGCATAAAGAACGTCACCAACAGGAACGCCAAATCTACCATCGGCGTCATGTCTAACGAGGGCGCGCTTTTTGCAACTTTTATCTTTGACATGCTTAAATTCTTTTAATTATGATGCACTAATTTCTTTAATTCCATAAAAAACAGGAAAATTATTTTCCTGAAGATTGGAACTCTTGGATGATAGAGAAACCTGCTTCGTCCATAGCGTAAGTCAATTGATCTACACGGTTAGAGAACACGTTATAGAAAATAATAGCTAATGCCGAAGATAAGATACCAACTAATGTATTTACAAGTGCCTCAGAGATACCTGTTGATAATGCTGATGTATCAGGAGTACCAGCTGCTGCTAATGCACCAAACGCACGAATCATCCCTACAACTGTACCGATTAGACCGGTTAGTGTACCGATAGATGCGCAAGTTGAAATAACCACCATGTTTTTAGAAAGCATTGGTAATTCTAATGATGTAGCTTCTTCGATAGCTTTTTGGATAGCAGCAACTTTTGCTTCTTTATCCATATTGTTATCGTTTTGTACGAATTTATATTTTTCTAAGCCCTCGTGTACCACGTTAGCTAAAGAACCTTGTTGTTTGTTACATTCTGCAATTGCAGCATCTAAATCGTGGTTAGCAATTAACGATTTAATTTTAGATACAAATTTATCAGTAGCGCCTTTACCGCTTGCTTTTTGAATAGTAATGAAACGCTCAATAGCAAAAGTAAGTACGGTTAAAAATACACCTAATAATATAGGCACAATAAAACCACCTTTATACATGATGCCTAAAAAATTGCCCGGTTTTGGATGCCCTTCTGCGTCAAAATTGTTGGCGTTACCAAGAATAGTCATGTAAATAAATGCACCTATGCCCATACAAATAGCAATAGCTAATGCTGAAACGATGAACGGAAAACCGCCTGATGTTTTTTTGTTGCTCATATTATTTGATTTTTATTTGTTTTTACTTTGTGATTTTGGTTGCCAAACTTACTAAAATACTTTTAATTTAAAAATACAGTCCCTTTGTTTAAGATTGTTTAACTCAAAAAAGTCTTTTTGTTATTCACAATTAAAGATAATTAGTGGTTTTTTGTAAAGATACCAAGCAATAAAGCCTTCAAGAGGCCAGTTTTTTAAACGGTGGCGGTTTCTTTTTAAACGGTAGCGTTTTTTAAATAAACGGCAGGTTTTACTTTTGTAAAGGAGTTAAATTAAAGGTTTTAGCCTGCTGAACCATATAATCAAAGGCTTCCTGATAATCGTTTTTAATAATGCCATCTAATATGGCTTCGCGAATGGCATTTTTAATTATACCCACTTCTCGCCCCGCTGGGATGTTAAATGTTTGCATAATAAGCTCGCCCGTAATGGGTGGTTGCCAGTTACGTATACGATCTTTCTCTTCAAGCTCTTTTAATTTTAAACGAACCAACTCAAAGTTTTGCAAGTAACGTTGTTTTTTAGCAAAGCTTTTGGTAGTTATATCGGCATCGCAAAGCATCATTAAATCATCAATGTCATCACCTGCCTCAAACAATAATCTTCTAATAGCAGAATCGGTAATTTCTGATTTAGCTAATACAATAGGACGTAAATGCAGTAAAACCAGTTTCTGCACGTACTTCATTTTTTCGTTTAATGGCAGTTTTAATTCGGCAAATATTTTAGGCACCATGCGCGCGCCCTTGTCCTCGTGCCCATGAAAAGTCCAACCTTTTTTTTCTTCAAAACGTTTAGTAGCTGGTTTGGCTATGTCGTGCAAAATGGCGCTCCATCTAAGCCACAGATTATCAGTGTTTTTACAAATATTATCTAAAACTTCAAGCGTATGGTAAAAATTATCTTTATGCGATTTGCCTTTTATGGTTTCAACCCCATATAAATTAGACATTAACGGGAATATTAGATGCAGTAATTCGCTATCAAACAAAAGTTTAAAGCCAACTGATGGTACGGGCGAAAGAATAATTTTATTCAACTCATCCGTAATGCGCTCCTTAGAAACAATTTTTATGCGCTCTTTATTTTCCTTAATCGCCGTAAAAGATTTTTCCTCTATAACAAAGCCCAATTGCGATGCAAAACGAATAGCACGCATCATGCGTAAAGGGTCGTCACTATAAGTAATATTGGGGTCTAAGGGTGTGCGAATTAATTTGTTTCCTAAATCTTTAACGCCATCAAATGGGTCTAGTAGTTGCCCAAAATTGTCGGCGTTTAAACCAATGGCAAGGGCGTTCATGGTAAAGTCGCGACGGTCTTGGTCGTCTTTTAAATTGCCATCTTCTACAATAGGTTTACGCGATTCTTTGCGATACGATTCTTTACGTGCACCTACAAACTCTATTTCAATATCGTTGTATTTTATTTGCGCCGTACCAAAGTTTTTAAATACAGAAAGGTGTGCTTCATCTCCCAGTTTATTTTTCACTGCCTCCGCTAAATCAATGCCTCTGCCAATGGCAACCACATCAATGTCTTTATTGGTTCTGTTTAAAAAAATATCGCGTACAAAACCACCAATAACATAGGCTTCTACACCTAAATCATCAGCACATTGGGCTATCAGCTTAAAAAGAGATGTGTCTACGTGTTTTTTAAACATCGTGCAAAGGTAAGTTTTAATAGATAATGGCACATAGTTATTAGAACAGTTTCGGTTTGAATGCTTAATTTTGAATTCTTAATTTACAAGTATGATATTAGGTGTTATTCCTGCACGATATGCTTCAAGCCGTTTTCCCGGCAAGCCCTTGGTAGATATACTGGGAAAAAGCATGATACAACGTGTGTATGAGCAAGCAAAAAAATCGAGCAAATTAAATGACGTGGTAGTTGCTACGGATGATGAAAGAATTTCTACTCATGTAAAAGCTTTTGGCGGACAAGTTGTAATGACTGAAGCCAACCACCCTAGCGGCACCGACCGTTGTTTTGAAGTATTAAAAAAAACGGGTAAAGAATATACATACATTATAAACATTCAGGGTGATGAGCCTTTTATAGACCCATCACAAATTGATTTATTGGCCGATGTGTGTGATGGCAAAACGGAGCTAGCTACTTTAATGATTCCGGTTGATTCGCACGAAGTTTTGTTTGACACGGGCGAGGTAAAAATTACTATGAACAATAAACACGAGGCACTTTATTTTAGCCGCGAAGTTATACCACATATAAAAGGCGTTGATAAAAAAGACTGGCACAAATATTTTCCTTATTATCGTCATGTGGGCATGTATGCCTATCGTGCTGATGTGTTGAAACAAATAACAACACTCGCGCCATCATCGTTAGAAAAAGCAGAATCCTTAGAGCAACTGCGTTGGTTAGAAAATGGTTTTAAAATAAAACTCGCCATAACTGATTTTGATAGTCATTGTATAGATACACCCGAAGACATTGAAAAAGTTTTAAGATTAATGAAGTTAGCGTAGCCAAATTATCTTTTCGTAAATTCGCATCATGTCAATTAAAGTAGAAAATATAACCAAGCTGTACGGCGCACAAAAAGCCTTAGACGATGTTTCGTTTGAAATTAAAAGCGGAGAGATTGTTGGCTTCCTTGGCCCTAACGGTGCCGGTAAAAGTACGCTAATGAAAATACTTACCTGTTATATTCCGCAAACATCGGGTAAGGCAGAGGTGTGTGGTTTTGATGTGAAAGAACAGTCATTAGAAGTACGTAAACAGGTTGGTTATTTGCCCGAGCATAATCCGCTTTATTTGGATATGTATGTAAAAGAGTATTTAGAATTTATTGGCGGTTTACATCATATTGAAAATAAAAGCAAGCGTGTAAAAGAAATGGTTGAGATGGTTGGCTTGCAGGTTGAACAAAATAAAAAAATTGGCGCGCTATCTAAAGGTTACCGCCAGCGTGTAGGTTTGGCACAAGCGCTTATTCATAACCCAAAAGTGTTGATTTTAGATGAGCCTACTTCGGGTTTAGACCCAAACCAGTTAGAGGAAATCAGAAACCTTATTAAGCAAACCGGAAAAGAAAAAACCGTAATGCTTAGTACACATATTATGCAGGAGGTTGAGGCTGTCTGTGATAGGGTTATCATTATCAACAAAGGAAAAATTGTTGCCAACGATGGCACACAACATTTGCAGGAAAGCTCGCAGCAAAAAGTAGTGTTGCGTGTTGAGTTTGATAAAGAAACAACCAAAAATTCTATTAAAAATATTGAGGGTGTTATAGAGGTGAAATTAGTAGAAGGTAACACTTGGTTAATTATGACGAGCGCAGAGATAGATATTCGTAAAGATATTTTTAACTACGCTGTATCAAACAAACTAAGTGTACTTGCTATGCAAAAAGAAGAGCAGAAATTAGAAGACATCTTTAAACAGCTCACTAAATAAACAGTGAAAATTCTTGTTATACGGTTTTCTTCTATTGGCGATATTGTGCTTACAACGCCCATTGTACGCTGTCTAAAAAAACAAATCCCTGATATTGAAATACACTTTTTAACGAAAACTAGTTTTGTTTCGCTGATAGAAAACAACCCCTACATTTCAAAAAATTATTCTATTACAGACAAAGTTGCTGAAGTAAGTGAAGCATTAAAAAAAGAAAATTACGATTTTGTAATTGACCTGCACCACAACCTGCGTAGCGCACAAGTTAAACGCACATTAGGTTCTAAAACTTTTAGTTTTAATAAACTAAACGTAGAAAAATGGTTGCTGGTTAATCTTAAAATAAACAAACTACCAAACATCCACATTGTAGACAGGTATTTTGAAACCGTAAAAACATTGGGTGTTGTAAACGATAATGAAGGTTTAGATTTTTTTATTCCTGAAAAAGATTTGGTGGATGTTACTTCTGTGTTTAAATTAAATGGAAATGCTTATCATGCTTTAGTGGTTGGCGGCTCTTATTACACCAAGCAAATCCCTTTAAATAAATTACAAGAAATTTGCAGACTTGGCGATAAACCCATTATTGTGTTGGGTGGAAAAGAAGACGTTGCAATGGGCTTACAGTTGGAAAAAGAATTTGCGGGCAAAGTTTTTTCGGCTTGCGGGAAATTCAATATTAATCAATCGGCATCTATCGTGCAACAAGCCGATAGGGTTATTACAAGCGATACGGGTTTAATGCACATTGCTGCTGCATTTAAAAAAGATGTTTTTTCATTATGGGGAAACACCATCCCTGAGTTTGGCATGTATCCTTATTTGCCGGGCAAGAACAGTAAAATTTTAGAAGTCAAAAACCTTTCGTGCAGACCATGCTCTAAATTGGGTTACAGCAAATGCCCTAAAGGACATTTTAAGTGCATGAATGAAATTAATGTGAAGGAAATTTTTTAGGCCTACTTACTCTCTTTTCGTTTTACCAAAAAATAAAAATCATTTTCTAGCGGCAGATAACCGTACTCGTAACAAAAATAATATACTACACCTTTTTGTGTTTTGTAGGTGTTGGTTATGTAATTAAAATCAAATCCTTTTTCAAGCATTTTACTTTTGTGCACCTTCGCTTTATCCTCAGGTGCTAGCTCTTCTATAACACGGCGATTACGACGCAAAATATTATTTACGTTGCGCACATAATTGGTGCTATCGGCATTTAATTTATTGTTGTAATTATTGCGACATAAATCAGAGCAAAACTTTTTATCGGTTCTGCCACTTAATAGTTCGCCACAATCAAGGCATTTACGTTTTTCGGTCATTGTAAATCAAATGTAGTATTTTTTATTCGACTGCAAATCACTATATAATTGATTGATTTTAAAACTTTTATATCAAATTTGCGTAATCTGTTTTGCCAGCTTTTAAAATTACCCTGAACGGGGTATTTCCTTATTTAGAATTATTCTAAACATTTGCAAACTCATTAGAAACTGTATTTATGAAATGTATCTGTGCTTGTTCGCTATTTTTATATTGTGCTTCAATAAGCGCTCAGTCCGATTCATTACAAGGTGTTAAAACATTAAAGGAAGTAGAGGTTCGCAGCATTCGTGGTATAGCAGGAATGGGGCACATGACTGAAGTACATGACGGGATTATTTATTCTGGCAAAAAAAACGAAGTGCTTATTCTTGATAGCATAAATGCCAATACTGCACAAAATAATCCGCGACAAGTTTTAGGGAGAATCCCCGGTAGTAATTATTCTGAAACAGAGGGTGGCGGTTTTCCTTCAAACGGAATTGGTTTTAGAGGTTTAAAGCCAACACAATCTATCGAAACAAATACACGCCAAAACGGATATAACATTACAGCAGATTTATATGGTTATCCCGAGTCATATTATTTACCTCCTTTAGAGGCTGTTGAACGCATCGAGGTAACTCGTGGTGCATCTTCTCTGCAATTTGGTCCGCAGTTTGGTGGTGTAATCAACTACATTATGAAAAGTGGTAACCCAAACAAACCTTTTGAGGTTACTACACAACAAACAGCGGGTAGTTATGGTTTATTTAATTCATTTACTTCTATTGGTGGTACTTATAAAAAATGGAATTATTTTACTTACGCCCAATATAAAGGACTAAGCGGATGGAGACCAAACTCACAAGTAAAACAAGTTACAGGCTTTGCGAAAATGGAATATGTCGCGAATGAAAAATTTAAAGTCGGGCTTGAATATTCTTTATTACGCAACACCATACAAATGGCGGGTGGTTTAGATGATGTCGAGTTTAATCAAAATGCACAACAATCGGTAAGAGGAAGGAATTGGTTAAGCTCTCCTTGGAATATATTGGCACTTACATCACAATATAAATTAACCGACAACACAACACTTATCTTAAAATCTGCGGTAAATATTAGTCAGCGTAATTTAGTTTGGCGTAACGAAGATGGTGGAATTCAAACTCCCGATAGCATCAGTTCGTTAACAAACAAATATGTTCCTCGCGAAGTAGAGCATGAAGGTTTTAAAAGTTCTACCAGCGAATTGCGTTTATTAAGCAATTATATGATTGCAGACGTAAATCAAACTTTTGCCGGTGGCATTCGTTACTTTAGAGGGTATATGAAGCGTCAGGAAGGTGGCCCCGGTTCTACCGGAACTGATTTTGATATGAATTTGTATGGCGGTAATTATGAAAACGATATGAATTTTACCACCACTAACATAGCCCTTTTTGTAGAGAACACATTTAGGCTGAACAAAAAAATTTCCATAACACCCGGCTTTAGATATGAGTATCTTAACTCAACCGCCAAGGGTTACATTACAGATGATGGCACATCTTCCATCTTAAATATAAATCGTTCTAAAGATTGGAACATCCCCTTGGCCGGATGTGGTTTGCAATTTAAAACCACAGCAACTACAAATATTTATGCTAATTGGTCACAAGCTTATCGTCCTACAGATTATTCTAATCAAACACCTATTGGAGTGTCTTCTAAAATAGATCCTAATTTAAAAGATGCCAGTGGTTATAATGCCGATTTAGGTTGGAGAGGAACAATAAAGAATTTTTTAAACTTTGATATAGGTGCTTTTTATCTTGCCTATAATAATAGAATCGGGATTGAGTTACTTACAGATGCTAATGGAAATCCATACACGTATCGTACCAATGTTGCCAACTCGGTACACCAAGGTTTTGAAACTTATGTAGAGATTAATCTCGTTAAAATGTTTACCGACAATTCTAAAATTGGAACGGTTAGTTTTTTTAATTCATTTGCATACATCAACGCAAAATATGTAAACGGACAGTTTGCCGGCAATTGGGTTGAGTTTGCACCTAACACCATTAATCGTTTCGGTATAACCTACGCCATCAAACATTTTTCTACTACGTTTTTAATCAGTAACACTTCTAAATCTTTTGCTGATGCTAATAATACTGTTTATAGTGCAGATGCTACCGTAGGTATAATTCCAGCCTATCAGGTTATGGATTGGAGTGCTTCGGTAAAAATTAAAAACTATAACATAAAATTGGGCGTAAACAATCTTGCTGATAAAAGATATTTTACATTGCGTACTGATGAGTATCCCGGTCCAGGCATTATACCATCTATTGCACGAAGTTTTTATGTTGGCTTTGGTGCTAAGTTTTAATTAGCTGATTTATTCTTTTTAATAACGAAGGCGTATAAAACAAAAAGTAAAAGCGTGTATCCCCACACCTCTCCGCGTGAGGGCACTATATCACTTAATATATAACAATGCAGAAAAAAAGAAACAGCTATAATAGCAAGTACAGCAAAAGCAATTATCTTATCATTCCTGTTAAGTTTTAATTTAGAAAAATCCGTATCTATAAAAAACAGAAAGGTCAGCAAGGCGAACAAACGCAAAACAATAAATTTATACTGCATTGCAGGTAAAGCAAATGTATGTATCGTGTTTTTTATTGATTGAAGTAACGTAAAATTAGGTAGGCTGTTCATTCTACTTTCATAGCCTCCAGAAAAAGCATTTACCGAAAGTGAAGCCATGATAATAATTGCTGCCATTATCATGTTTGCCCAGCTTAATTTTAATTGAGAGTAATAAAGCCGTTGTAAAAAGTATAAGCCTACAACAGATAAAACACAACAAGTTGCATTTACTTCATTTAATCCACCAATAGCGGCAGCAAGTAAAAAAACTATTATTGTTTTAATACTCGATTTATTTTCTTGCAATAACAACGAAATTAATAAAATACAAAGTATAACACTTAACAAATGGTTATTGGCTGAACTCACCCATGCCCAAATTTCTTGTCTGCCAACAAATAATAAAAAATATAAAGTAGCTGTAAAAACAAAAGCAAACAAAATAGATTTTAAAAATGAAACCTCTTCACTAAGAAATGTTTTAGAATAAATTTTATGTAGCACACTTATAGCTATAACAAACAATAACATCATGCCTGTAACATAAAAAGCATAGTACGTATAATTACTCTTTAAAAAATGAAACCCAATAGCAGTAACAATATGACTAAACCAACGCCCATTTATGTTTGAGAAAAAAAGTTTAGCAGCATCAATGGCGCCCATTTTGCTGACATATTCGTCATTAAAACTATCATCTAAATTTGCTATATAATGCAGCGCATCATAAAAAAAGAAACATAAAAAACCCGCAACCATAGCTGCGGGTAAAAAATATTTAAATAGTTTTTGTTTCATTAAAAATTAATCGGCAAATAAAGGATATTTGCTCATCATCGTATTTATTTTTGCTTTTGTTTTAGCTAGTTCTTTTGGATTATCTTTGTTTTTTAAAACATGGTCAACCAACTGAACAACTTTTATACAATCTTTTTCTTTTAACCCACGAGATGTAATTGCCGGAGAGCCAATGCGGATACCCGATGTAACAAACGGAGATTTATCATCAAACGGAACCATGTTTTTATTAACGGTTATATCTGCCAAGCCTAAAGCATTTTCAGCATCTTTACCGGTAAGGTTTTTGCTACGCAAATCAATTAGCATACAATGGTTATCTGTTCCACCCGAAACAATTTTATATCCCAAATCAACAAATGTTTTTGCCATAGCTTGTGCGTTTTTTACAACCTGCACACAATAGTGCATGTACTCATCGGTTAAAGCTTCGCCATAAGCAATTGCTTTTGAAGCAATAACATGTTCTAATGGACCACCTTGTGTACCAGGAAATACAGCCGAATCTAAAATAGCGCTCATCATTTTCAATTCTCCTTTAGGGGTTTTTTCTCCCCATGGGTTTGGAAAATCTTTTCCAATCATAATCATACCACCTCTTGGGCCACGCAATGTTTTATGTGTTGTTGTTGTAACAATATGGCAATGTGGTAACGGGTCGTTTAATAAACCACGTGCAATTAAGCCCGATGGATGAGAAATATCAGCTAACAATAAAGCGCCAACTTCATCGGCAATTTTACGTAACGTAACATAATCCCAATCACGACTATAAGCCGATGCGCCACAAATAATCATTTTTGGTTTTTCAGCAAGTGCTGTTTGTCTAACTACATCATAATTTATTTGTCCGGTTTTTTCATCTACTCCGTAAAAAGTAGCGCGGTATAATTTACCGCTAAAATTTACCGGAGAACCATGTGTTAAATGTCCACCATGCGATAGGTTAAAGCCTAAAATAGTATCGCCCGGTTTTAAACAACCTAGCATAACCGCTGCATTAGCTTGCGCCCCTGAGTGTGGCTGCACGTTTGCCCAAACAGCACCAAATAATTCTTTTGCCCTATCAATTGCAATTTGTTCAATTTCATCAACCACTTCGCAACCACCGTAATAACGTTTATGAGGCAAGCCTTCGGCATATTTGTTTGTAAGCACTGAGCCCATCGCTTTCATAACATCATTGCTTACATAGTTTTCAGACGCGATTAATTCTATACCACGTGTTTGACGGTCTTGTTCTTTTTTAATTAAA
This sequence comes from Bacteroidota bacterium, assembly GCA_013288015.1. Taxonomy (GTDB): domain Bacteria; phylum Bacteroidota; class Bacteroidia; order B-17B0; family Aurantibacillaceae; genus PALSA-968. The sequence continues at coordinate 36,803 of JABDCR010000024.1, forward strand.
GAAAAAATTTTCGAATCTTTTTTCATGTGCTATTTATTGTTGATTGATATTAGTTTGCTTGTAAAGATACGCTGTCGGAATTAAAATCATACATGCCACCGGAGATTGTAATAAACCCATAAATAAACGGCTAAATGTATAGCCTGCATATATGTCTCCTAAAGCCCAGCCTGCCATAAAAAAAATTCCTGCCAGTAAAAATAAGGAAAGATACAGTACACTTAGCCACTTGGTGGTCTTTTTTTCATTAAAAAGGACAAGCAAAAGCTTCATTTGTACAAACCAAAATAAAAAGGCGAAAAATGGCGTAATAAACCATTTAGCAATATAAACTGTATTATAGGATACGTTACTTAAAAAGGAAAGGTACCAAATAATTGGGTTGGGTTCGTTATACAGCTTACCATACAACACATCGTTAATATTTACAAAAAGATTCTCCCGAAAAAAACCTAAAGCCATTAACAACAATATGAACAGAAATATTTTAATTTTTCTGTTCATGTATTTTATTTCCTTTTAAAGCTATTTTTACCCACCACATCCACAATAAAAAAATAACGCCATAAACAAATAATGTAAAAGTATAAGTGTGATTAAACTCTATATACTGTGGCGCAACATAATTAATTCCGGCTAAAGCAATAATGCGTAACACATTCGCAAAATGTATAATAACAATGCCTACTGGGATAAACCATAATTTCTTTTTTACACTTCCCGGAAAAGCAATTACAAACAAGGTAAAAAACATAAACAAGGTTAGTGCATTACATGGGCTGCCAATCCAAATTGGGTGAGCACCATCAATGCCAATAAGCTGCATGTTTTTGTCTTCTAACTTTTGGTATACAGTAAGGCCAAAAAGTTTTAATATAAAAGTTGCGTTAGTAATAATTAAACTAATTAGTTTCTCATCTATTAATGTATTAGGTTTAATAAACAGCTCGTATATCAGATACCAGCTTAAATAAAGTACAAAAGCCAAAACAAAAAACCGAGTTATTTTATTTTTAAAATTTATACTCGTCATTTTTAGTCTTCATCTTTTTGTCCGGTTAATTGTTTTATTTTTTTAACGAATTGGTCTTTTTTAGTTGGGCTACAGGTGTTAAACTGATAAGACGGGCCTTTATCTACTTTTTGTTTTTTTTCTTTTACATCTTTTACCTCTGTATTAAAAGCCTGGTTGCTCGACACTACACTCATTACTCCTTTAAAGTAATTAAAATAGTACCAGTTACTGCCGTCTAGCTCAAAATACATATCTAGCATATCGCCAGCCTTTTGTTTTTTAATTTGAATAAAGCCTGGCACTTCCCTATAAATTTCATTCTTAAACAAGTTGCCAACACCTATCGTTCCGTTAGATATAAATGATTTTGTTTTTTTGTTATATGTCATTTGCACATTCCCCAAGAAAATAGATTTTTCTAATTCATCCGGAAATTTTTTATAATTACCGTACAGGTTTAACTCCGACAAGGCTTTATCTCCACGTTCTTTCCCCAATATCTCAACTATCCCTTTTTCAAATGTTTTTCTTCCGAAATCAACCGGAGTTAACATAGTGCTAAATGTTTCAAAATCAGCAGCCATCTTTTTCATAGCGCTTTTATCAAAGAAAAACTCAACATTCATTAACAAATCAAATTGTGCACTATCGTTAATTGTATTGTGAGTTCCGTTTCCGGCCGCAGTAAGTTTTACTTGTCCAAAATCGGCACCTATATCAAACTTTCCTTCGCCATATACCAAGCAATTGGTTGTACCTAAACTCAAATAATTTCCGGGTAAAGAATTCTCTATTAACTTTTCTTTAGATGAAATTTGGTACTCTTTTGCTTCTTTATCAAAACCTAAAAAACCATCGGCAACTAAAATATCTTTATCGGTTTTACTTATAGTACGTGGAGATAAAAATGCGGAGTACACCATGTTTGTATCAGGTGAATAAATAATGCCACAAGCTACTGAGACACCATTCATATCTTTAGGGTCTTTTGGTATAGGAATTAAAATGTCTTTCGGATCTATTTCTCCTTCAAACTTTAAGTACGATTTACCTAAACGACAACTATGTAGTATACGAGTACCACCGTCATAATATAAAAACTGATTAGTTGCTTTTAAATATACTTTGCCGGCATAACTAAAGTAATCGTTAAATTTAAAGTTATCTTTTTCCGGAATCTCACCCTCAGAAATTGTTTGTCCGGATGTGTCGGGTTGTATTTTAGCAAAATGTATATTATATGGTTTTTCATTTTCGTCTAAGTACGTATAATCTCCTTGGGCAAGATAATGTTTGCGTCCGTTTATAAACGCGGTAACATTACGTATGGTGTGGTACTTAGTTACCGAGTTGGCAATAATTACAGCGTTTTTAAGTGTATCTATTATAGCGTTTTTACGAATAACTACTTTACCGCTATCCGGAAAAATGCTCATATCAGCTACATTAATAAAGGGTACGTTTATACAATTAATAATGTATTTGCGTAAATTAT
>JABDCR010000025.1 GCA_013288015.1 Bacteroidota bacterium
TAGCACCAACTATACGCAACAAGCAATTATTCCTTCATATAACACCAACAGTTTTACTATTAACATTGCTAATGCAAACACCCAGCCCTATTTTATTTATATACAAACAATTAACACCGCAAGCGTTACATTACCCGCTTTAGATACTATTAAAACCCTTTATTTATCGCCTGTAATTAGCGGTCCCGTGGCCCAACTTATTTGGCAAAACTTTGCTAACCCAATGCCGCCGGGCGAGGGGGCAAGCTATACTGTTTTAAGGGAACACCCAATAGGCACCTGGACAATTATTGGCACCGTGCCCATGAACCCAAATTATACGGGCAATTATACTTTTAACGATACCATCAGCATTTGCAACGATACCCTAAGCTATCGTGTCGAGCTTTTTGATAGTGTGCTGCATTGTACCTCAATTTCTAATGTACGTGGCGGGCATTTTCAAGATAAAAATAAACCATCCACACCCTATGTCGATTCAGTAAGCGTTTTAAACACCGCGCCTCCTCAGGTGCTCATGGGCATTAGCCCCGCCTACTCACAAGATGTAAAATGCTTTATGATTTATCAGTACAGTAACAGCACCTACATCCTTCTCGATTCTATATGTAATTACAACCATAATGCATTATATGCTACCACAGCCTTAAACCCCAACCAGGGTCCCATTAGTATATCAAGCATTTCGCAAGATAGTTGTGCGCTCGAGCAAAGTGTTTTCCCCAGTAACCTGCAACAAACCATATACACTCATGCCTCTTACGATTTCTGTAAAAAAAGAGCCTTAATTAATTGGACGGCCTATCAAAATATGACCACCGGCGTTAAATATTACGAAGTTTATTATTCCGTTAATGGTAATCCACCCCAACACTTAGGCGATACTATAGCAACAACTTTTTATCAAAATAATTTAGCGCCGGGCACCACATATTGTTATTATGTCAGAGCGCACTCAAACGGTAAAACAAAGGCCGGTAAAGATACCGCCTCTTCTACCTCCAATATATTTTGCATAACCACATCAAACCCGCCTTTGCCCACATTAGCTTATTTAAGCAACGTTTCAGTTAACGCGCAGCAAACAATCGATATTAGTTGGTATGTAAAAAATACCGACCCTGTTGGTGGTTTTAATCTGTATCGTTCTACAAATAAATATGGTACATACAGTCTCATTCAAAGCTTGGCGTTTACGCGCGGCAATAGCAATTATTCCTATACCGATAATGATGTAAACGCTAATAGCACCCAATATTTTTATTACGTAGTAGTTTTAGATAGCGTTTGTCACCTGCCAGCCTTACAAACCGATACATCAAACAGCATGGTTTTAACCGCTATTGCCACAGCTAATTTAACTGCCACCTTAAATTGGAATAATTACGCCAAGTATGCGGGCAATGTTTCGGGCTACAATATTTACCGTAGTGTCGATGGTGTTTTTAGTGGTGGCCCGGTAGGCTCTGTAGGCGCAGGCACCACTGTTTTTGTAGATGATTTATCTCCTTATGCCGATAAAGAAGGCATGTTTGTTTATTATGTTGAAGCCGTTGAAGGCACTGGCGATTCGTATGGCTTTGCCGAAAAAAGCACCAGCAATTACGATACGGTTTATATCGATGCCAACCTATATATACCAAATGCGTTTGTTACCTATGGCAAAAACAAAGTATTTTTACCCATTGGTTCTTTTGTTGATGATGCCGATTATAAACTAAGCATCTACGACCGTTGGGGAGCAAAAATTTACGAAACCGACAATGTAGACACAGGCTGGGATGGCACGGGGCACCCCGAAGGTGTTTATGCCTATACCGTACAATATAAAACCTCTGTTGGCGAGTATCGGCAGCGCAAAGGCACAGTCACTTTAATCAGATAAATAATATCATATTTGTAAAAAAAATCAATTTATGTACACAGGCAATTTAATTTTTTTAGTTCTCGTTCTTTTATCGTGGGTAGGTTTATATAAATGTTTTCAAAAAACAAACATCGCTGCATGGAAAGCATTTATTCCCGTTTATAATTATTACGAAGCATTCAAACTAGTCGAAAAACCAAAGTGGTGGTTTGTTTTAATGATTGTACCTGGTGTAAACATTATTATGCTTGGTGTGCTTGCTTTTAATTTGGCGCGCTATTTTGGCAAACGCAAAACAACCGATTTAGTATTGGCATCTTTTGTTCCCTATCTGTATATTGTTTATTTAGGTTTCGATAGCAATATAAAATTTGTAGGTGTTGATGATATAAGAGGCAAAGAAATTCCTTTCATTAAAAATTGGGTCGACCCATTAATTTTTGCCGTAGTAGCAGCATCCGTAATTCGTACATTTTTCTTAGAAGCTTTTACCATTCCAACTTCGTCATTAGAAAAATCTTTACTCGTAGGCGATTTTCTTTTTGTTTCTAAATTTAGTTACGGTGCCAAAGTACCGCAAACACCTTTAGCGTTTCCCTTTGCGCATCACACCATGCCTTTTACAACAGGTACCAAATCATATTTAGAGTGGATAAAATTACCGCATTGGCGCCTGCCGGGTTTAGGCACACCTAAAAATAACGACATCGTTGTTTTTAATTACCCCGACGGAGATACCGTAGCCGTTGGCGCGCAAAGTACCAGTTATTACAATTTAGTGCGTGAGTATGGTTATCGGGCTATGCAAGATCCTAATTTTGCACCTGCTTATAACGGAAATAAACCTGTTGGAAAAATTATTGCTCGCCCTATTGATAAACGCGAGTTTTATGTAAAGCGTTGCGTGGCAATTGGTGGCGATAAATTGCAAATTAAAGACGGACAAGTTTACATCAATGATAAAATTTCGCCAACACCTCCGCATGCGCAGCATTTTTATACTGTAGAGGTTAAAGGACAAGTGGCTGATGGTATCCTAAGTTCTTATTTCGGGTCGTATGATTTTAATAACAACTCTTATTCAATGAATAACGCGGCACTTGATAAATATGATATTTATGTAGATGAATCGGGACTTGTGGATATAAAACAAGATACATTAATCTTCAGGTTCAATATGCCGGTTGATGTAATGCAAACAATAAAAAATTTCTCGGGGGTTGTTTCTGTAACTATCAAAAATGATTCTGCTGGTTATTACGATAAGCAAATTTTTCCACACAATCCTCGTTACCCTTGGAACAATGATAACTTTGGCCCAATAACCCTTCCTAAAAAAGATGCTACCATACATGTAGATGCTTCAAATATTTGTTTGTATGATAGAGTCATACAAGTGTACGATGGAAATAAACTCGAAGTTAAAAACGGAAAAATTTTCATCAACGATAAGGAAACTGATACATATACTTTCAAACAAGATTATTATTTTATGATGGGTGATAACCGTCATAACTCTGCCGACTCACGTTCATGGGGCTTTGTGCCTTACGACCACGTAGTGGGTAAACCATTGTTTATTTGGTTCAGCATGAAAGATGCCGATAAAAATCCGGTATCGGGTAAAGGCATTGTATCGTCTTTATTTAAAAATTCTAAAGAAGGCAAATATCGTTGGAACCGTTTCTTCACTTACGTAACCGATGATGGCATTTCTAAATCATACTTCCCGTATTTTGTAGGCATCGTTATTATTTGGGTTGGTTATAGCCAATACCGAAAGAGAAAAGATAAAAAATCAGCCGCGTAAATCTTCATGCCCATACTAAAACGATATAGCCTGAAAACGTTTCTGGTATCTGTACTAACGGGTGTGATTGTTTTTTTAGGCTGTAAGTTTTATCTTATCGATATAGCGCATGTCAACTCACTATCTATGTCGCAAATTGGCGGACAAAGCAAGTGGGTGTTTATTCGTCCTTATACTTTTTTATCTTCCGAAATTAAACGAAACGATGTTGTTCAGCTTGCTGTTCCGGCCCTTAATGATTCTTCCCAAAAACCAGATTTGTTTTTTAAACGCGTAGTAGCTTTGCCGCACGATACGGTAAGTGTAAACGAATCTATCATTTTTGTAAACGGAAAAAAATTGGATATAAATAATGACTTACGGCACAACTACATCATTAAATTTAACCGACAAAAAGATACATCGCTGTTTGCCGAAGAAACCATTAACGAAAAATATTTGGTTGACGATAGTTGCGTGTATATAGTTACACTTACCAATGCTAAGTTTTTCGAATTAAAAGGCAAAGGTGTTTCTATTAAAGAGAATGCCGAAGATTCTGGTTTGTACGATGAAAGCATTTTTCCGCAACAACCAAAAATAAAATGGAACAAAGATTTTTTTGGTCCGTTATATATTCCCAAAAAAAATGACACCCTGCGTTTAGATAGCATAAACATAGCCCTCTATACAAAACTAATTTCTGTCTTCGAAAAAAACGAATTAGAAATTAAAGGCGATACCATTTTAATAAATCATCAGCCCGCAACTTATTACGTAGCCAAACAAAATTATTATTTTGTCATCGGTGATAACTTCGATAACTCCATCGACTCTCGTTATTGGGGTTTCATCCCGCAAAGCGCCATCCGCTCAAAACTGATAAAGTAATTCTACCTTATCACAGTAACAAAACCCTTCAAAGTTTTATTTTGTTTTTCGTTATTGCAATTAATAATGTAGTTAAGAGTATAAAAATAAGTTCCGTCGTCTTCGGTGGGTTTCCAAATACAAGTTGGGTTAGTGCTTTCAAAAACTTTAACACCCCAGCGGTTATATATTTCTAATTGCAAGCTTGAGAATTGAAACTTACCAAAATCAATAAAATCATTTATGTTATCATTGTTAGGTGTAACAATATTTGGTAACACAAAATCAAACGCACTATTAACGTTTACTGTTACGGTTGCAATGTTACTACAAGTACTTGTAGTTCCTATTACAGTATAGGTTGTACTTAGTGTTGGTTTTAAAAACAAGTTGGCAGTTGTATCTCCTGTACTCCAAATATAATTACTTGCGCCACTTGCTGTAAGTATGGTGTTATCACCAACGCAAATGTTATTATTGCCACTAATATTAAGCGATGGGGTTGGCGTTACATTTACTGTGCTAATTGCTTTGCTTATGCAGCCATCAGTAGAACCTGTAATCGTATAATTAGTTGTAGCAACCGGACTAACAATTATAGTGTTTGTATCTGCTCCCGTACTCCATGTATAATTAGTAGCGTTACTTGCGGTTAAATTTGTTGTTGCCCCTGCGCATATTGTAGCAGAACTTGCTGTTGCCACAACCGGAAAACTAACTTTACGTATTCTGTAGTTATCAAAGTCAGCAATATATAAATTGCACATACTTGCATCAAGGGTTATTGCATCAGCGCCATATAATTTCGCAGCGGTGGCTTGCCCTCCGTCTCCACTATAACCAAATGTTCCATTCCCGGCAATGGTTGTTATAGTACCGACTGTATTTACTTTACGAATACGGTTATCAAACCAATCGGCTATATATAAATTACCCGAAGCGTCAAATGCCATTCCATTTGGTACATTTAATTTTGCGACAGTGGCTTGCCCTCCATCTCCACTATAACCAGCAGTGCCATTACCGGCTATCGTTGTTATAATGCCTGTAGAATTTACTTTACGTACGCGATGATTATATCCATCGGATATGTATAAATTACCGATGGCATCAAAAACCACATCAAACGGATAACGTAACGCTGCAGCAGTAGCTTGCCCACCATCGCCATTAAAACCAACTGTTCCGTTACCTGCTATGGTGCTTATTATACCTGCTGTATTTACTTTGCGTATGCGTGAGTTAGTAAAATCAGCTATGTACAAATTACCGGATGTATCAAAAGTTATTCCAAACGGGTTAATGGTAGCTGCCGTTGCTTGCCCTCCATCTCCTAAAGCGCCAGCGCCACCACCGGCTACGGTTGTTATAATGCCTGCTGTATTTACTTTGCGTACACGCCCGGTATATTGATCGGTGATGCTGATATATAGATTACCGACTGCATCAAAAGTAATTGCTTGTGGTGAATTTAATTGAGCATTGGTAGCTTGTCCACCGTCTCCACTAAAACCAACCATTCCGTTACCCGCTATGGTGCTTATTATGCCTGCAGTATTTATTTTACGTATTACATTATTAATTTCATCGGCAAAATATAAATTACCTGCCGCATCAAATTCTAATTGCGTAGGGCTGGATAATTCGGCAGCCGTGGCTTGCCCACCATCTCCGGTATAAGCATTTGTTCCATTTCCGGCAACGGTAGTTATAATCTGAGCTTTTAGTAAACTCAAAGTAAAAAAGCAAATTATAAAAAGTAATCTTGTACCCATTGCTTTATCTTATTACTGTAATAAAACCCTTTAAGATTTTATTTTGTTTTTCGTTATTACAATTAATAATGTAGTTAAGGGTATAAAAATAAGTTCCGTCGTCTTCGGTAGGTTTCCAAACACAAGTAGGGTTATTGCTTTCAAAAACTTTAGTACCCCAGCGGTTATATATTTCTAATTGCAAGCTTGAGAATTGAAATTTACCAAAATCAATAAAATCATTAACCCCATCATTATTTGGGGTTACAATATTTGGTAACACAAAATCAAACGCGCTATTAATGTTTACTGTTACGGTTGCAATACTACTACATGTACCAATGGTTCCTATGGTGGTATAAGTAGTGGTAATTACTGGCTTTAAAAACAAGCTGGCAGTTGTATCCCCTGTACTCCAAACGTAATTGCTTGCTCCGCTTGCTACAAGTGTAGTGTTATCACCAATGCAAATGTTACTATTGCCACTAATACTAAGTGATGGACTTGGCTTTACATTTATTGTAATAACTGCTTTACTTACACAACTATTATTAATGCCGGTTATTGTGTAACTAGTTGTTGTTGCCGGACTTACAACCAGACTATCAATGGCTGCCCCTGTATTCCATATGTAGTTTGTAGCATTACTTGCTTTTAAGGTTGTTGTTGCTCCTGCACATATAGTATCAGCACTTGCTTTTGCCACAACCGAAAAACTAACTTTACGTATTCTGTTATTGCTTAAATCAGCAATATATAAATTGCAAGCACTGGCATCAATGGCTACTCCATTAGGATTACGTAATTCTGCATTTGTTGCTATTCCTCCATCCCCACTAAAACCTCCTGTTCCATTTCCGGCTATAGTACTTATAATTCCTGTGGGGTTAATCATTCGTACACGTTCATTGCCATAATCGGCAAAATACAAATTACCTACATAATCAATCGCTATACTCCATGGATGACTAATTTCTGCATTTATAGCAAGCCCCCCATCTCCGCTAAAAATTCCAATTCCATTTCCGGCAATAGTATTTACAATTCCGGCTGTATTTATCATCCGTATTCTGCTATTGCTAAAATCAGCTATATAAATATTTCCTGTAACGCCAACCGTAACCCCTGCGTCGTAAAATTGCGCGGCAGTGGCAGGTCCTCCATCTCCACTAAAACCCTGAACACCAGTTCCGGCAATAGTTGTTATAATGCCTAAGCTATTTATTTTGCGAATACAATTATTTCCAACATCGGCTATGTATATATTTCCAAATGCATCTAAAGCAATTTCTTCGGGAAGCTTTATTTTTGCGGCAGTAGCTTGCCCTCCATCTCCACTATATCCTGCCGCTCCCGTTCCTGCTATGGTTGTTATAATTCCTAAGGTGCTCACTTTACGTATACGATTATTATCTGTATCAACTATATACATATTTCCGGTTGCATCAAAGGCAACTTGTTCAGGATGATTTAATTTAGCAACTGAAGCTTGCCCACTGTCTCCACTAAACCCTGCTGCTCCTGTTCCTGCTATAGTTGTTATAATGCCTAAGCTGTTTACTTTACGTATTCGGCTATTATAATAATCGGCAATATAAATATTGCCTAAAGCATCCAAAGCTACTTCCGATGGGGTTTTTAATTCTGCGGCTGTGGCTTGCCCACCATCTCCGGCATAACTCCATGTTCCATTTCCGGCAACGGTAGTTATAATCTGAGCTTTTAAAAAACCCAACTGTAATAAACAAACTATAAAAAATAACCTTGTTTTCAAATACTGTATCTTATGTTATACAAACTTAAGTAATAAGGTCTAAAAAAGGCAATCGACTTTTTAAGCGGTCGTTTTTAACAAAAATTCGGTCAGGTTTTCCTCACATCCTAATCCCAATAACAAGTATATCATCAACTTGTTCAGTATTAGCTTTCCATTTTTCTATGGTATCGTCTAAGGTCTTTTCCTGTTCGCTTATATCTTTACTGCTTAGCTGCACCAGCAATTCATAAAACTTTTTCACCATAAACTTTTTCCCTTTATCGCCGCCAAATTGGTCGGCGTAACCATCGGTAAAAAAATAAAACATATCACCATGTTGATAATCTAATTCATGGTTGGTAAATTTTGTTCTTTCCTGCTGCATGTTCCCAATCGGAAATTTATCAGCCTTTATTTCTGTCAGCTTTCCATCACGCACCAAACATAAAGCACGGTAAGCCCCTGCGTATTCTAATTTTTTATGTTTAAAATCAAAACTAACAAGTGCAACGTCCATGCCATCTTTAGTGTTCGAGCGTTTGTCATCTTGTTTTAAAATATTGATTACTCCCTGGTGCAGTAAATCCAAAATCTCCGATGGTTTTTCTACTTTACGTTCGCGTGTAATGTGGTTTAATAAATCGTTGCCAATCATGCTCATTAACGCGCCGGGTACTCCATGCCCCGTACAATCAACAGCAGCAATAATGGCTCGGTTTTCGGTTTTTGTATAATAATAAAAATCGCCGCTTACAATGTCTTTTGGTTTATAAAGTATAAAAGCCTGTTTAAAAACATCAAACACTTCTTCTTTGGGCGCAAGTATAGCGGTTTGTATACGTTTGGCATAATTAATAGAATCAAGTATATCCTTATTTTTTTGCGAAATCAATTGATTAGAAAATTCAATTTGTTTTTTCGATTCTTCTTCTGCAACCATAATTACTTTTATGTAACGCAGTAAAACAATAACCGTAACAACAAATAAAAAAACAGATAGTAATAAATTTTTAATGAGGTTTTTATTTGCCTCTTCAATAAAATTATCAAAACTTTCGTCTACTTCAACAACTCCGGTTACTTCTCCTTTGGCATTAAATATCGGGCTAAAGGCGCTCAGCCAAACGCCAAATTCATCCGTGTATCGATGAATTACATTGCCCGTTCTGTAATCATCCAACAGCTCTTTAGGGTACTCTAAATAAGGGTCGTGTATATAAGGTGTATCTAACGAATTTACTACGTAATAAAACTTGTTTTCTTTTTCATCAAGCACAAGTGTATTTATTTCGGCAACTAAATTGTTTACCTCATATGCCTTGTGTATTGTTTTCCAGATAGAATAATAAATACTGTCTTGCTCATTTCTTTTTAATTCGGCTTTGTTTTTATACTTACCGGCAAGATAAGCGTGATTATCGCCATTAATTTGCATCGATAAGGTTTTGGCAATGGCATGTAATCGTTCAAGGTTTTTATTTTCAGAAACAGTTAAAAAATGAAAATAGATATAAAAAATAAAATACCCCGATAGCAGAAACAATGCAGAAAATACGGTAATAATAATTTTAGTACTGGGTTTTTTCCAATCTACTATTTTAACTTTTAGCATTCCGTGTAAATTAAGCAACCCTTAAATTAAAAATTTATTGGGTTCGTTGTTTAAACAAACCTACATTCTTTAATTCATTTTAAAAAATACAAAACATCATTTTTGTACAAACAAAAACCCCAACAGTGTAACTGTTGGGGTTTCCTTACAAATTAAAATTGTAATTTATTACTTATCAATAACAGTAAGCTTAAATGTTTGTGGTGTGTTGTTTATAGTAGCCCTAATAAAATAAACACCCTTGTTTAATTGCAACTCGCCTAAATTTATTTTTAAGCTTTGATTGCCTTCAGGCATTCGTTGGTTACATAGTGTAGCTACTTTGTTTCCCGTAATGCCATATAGCTCCGCATATATAATAGAGGAGGAGTTATTTGTAAAATCAATATATGCATCATCGCTCGCAGGGTTAGGGTAAACTTTTATATTACCTGTGTTTGCTTTGCTGGCAATAAATATACCTGTAGTGGCACTTGTATCAACATAAATAACTGTCGAGTCTACATGGTAATTATTGTTTACACTATTCGTATCTCCGGGTGCTATAACTACATTGCGCACACTATCCATGCCGTAGTTAGGTATATCTACATAAATTCTATAACTGCCCGTATCAACATGGTTAAACACATACTGTCCGCTATCGTTGCTGGTAGTTCTGGCTGCGCATCCACCACCCGGGTTTCTGCCTAGTTTTACATCTATGCCTTTAAGTGGTGCACCCATCACACTATTATGTCCGTTACCTAAACGTTGCCCAAAACTTGGGTCTTTATATATCGTACCCGATATAGTTCCATGTCCGGTTGGTACGGGTACTTCAATTACTTTAATAGATAAGGTGTCGTTAGCCGCTGTACAAGTGTGGTGTACTAAAACAGTTGCCGAATCCCATTGATAAGCATTTAGTTTTACCGGGTTTGTGTAATATGTACCAACCGATGTTGGGTAGGCAGCACTATCAGCTGTGGCTTTTATGTAATAATTTCCATATAGTAAACTCGGAAATGTAAAGTAACCCGCCGGAGATGCCGTTAACGAATACAGTTGGGTTGTATCAGCCACGCCAACATGATTTGTTTTTTGCTTAAATAAATATACCGTACCATTAGTTATTAAATTTCCATTAGGCTCTTTCACCAAACCCGATAAACTATCTGCTTGGTTTACGTTTACCTGAACTCCGTCAGATGAGTAAGAGTTACATTTGGTACTAGTATCAGTAACCGTTAAAAAACAATATATAGGTGGTATCTGCGATGAACCTCCTGTAGTATTAGTAAATGTAGCCACGGCAGGGTTTCCGGTATAAGTATAACTGGTTGTGCTAGAACAATTCCATGTATATATATAACTTGGTTTTGGGGCAGTCATTGTCACTTTTAGTGTATCGGTTTGCCCTTGGCATATGGTATACAAATTGGCAAACAAAGTATCTATAATAGGAGCTTGATAAATTTGTATAGATTTTGTAATCGAATCTACAAGCGAGGTGGTATCCGAACTGCTATATGCTTTTAACTGTACTGTATGAGAACCAACTTGTAAAAAAGTATAACTATACGGGCTACCTGTGCCACGCAATGTATCATCAATATACCATCTCGAAAAACTAGAGTTAATGGATGTGCTGTAAAACGATACACCATAACCTTTACATGGCCCATACTGTGCTGTATCAACAAAATTAGCTACAGGCAAACCTAATCTGCCTACGTTTCCATTTATAAAACTAGTGTCGGAGCTGTAATTCATACTGCCTGCCGCATATATGTAATTATTAAATAATTCAAAATTTATATACCTGTCGGTATAATTTCCTTCTAAATAAGTGTTACCCGATGAGTGATGCAAACCTTGGTTTTTGCTATACGCAAAAACTGCCGGACTACCACTATTAAGGGCAGCTTGTAACCACAACTTACCCAAAGCCGATTTCATGGTGTTTACTCCCTGGCTCCATCCCATTGTAATCACCGAATCGGCTCCCGCACCCACATATCCTTTCCAGCTTGGTGCATTGCTGCTATCGGTAGTATACCACACAGGCATTTTGCAAGGGGCATATCCCGATATCGATACTAATAAAGTATCTGCATTATGTATCTCAAATTTATTAAAATAGTTTTGGGTCGATGCGGCTAATCCCAAAGTAGGTAATGCTAAATTCATACGTGTTATGGTATCCCATTTAGCACCATCTACTGTACTTACTATGCTCGAAAAAGTGTTGTAGTTAACATCTGTAATAGTAGTACTAACATATAAGCGGTTTTTCCAAACTATGGCATCGTTAATGGCATTAATGCCCGAGTAAGCCGAAAATCTAACTGCATTAACCCAATGCGGGTTGGTAACCGATGATTTGTAAATAGATGCATAAAACGTGTTGTTACCCAGTGTGCTAGGATTTACAAACGCATAAATGCTATCGTTTGTCCCTCCGGGCGAAAACAAAGCCAAAGCACTTAAAGCCGAACCTTGAGGGTCAAGTTTATTTATGCTGGCTGCCGCTGTATCATAATGTATAGTATCGTGTATGGCATAAGTAGTTCCATTAAAACGATATACCTGTGGTGTAACCGGGCTTCCTTTAGATGCCGAACTGATAAACATATAATTATTATTAGCGGCAACACTGCCTAATAAATCGCCGGTATGGGCTATATTATAAAAGCCGGTATCTTCAGCAAAAGTTGTTCCGTTAGCCGATGAAAATATGCGTAAACCATATATATTAGTAGCGTTTTGCACTCCATTTGGGTTAGTAAATCTGCCCATCGAAGGTGCAGTGCTATCGCCACCTACATATAACTTCCCTTTAAATAATTTTATGAAATCAAAATTGGCATTTTTTCTAAAGCCATTGTGGTTAATGGTATCCCATCCATCCTGGGCTTGCAGGCCTAGGCCCGTTAAAAATAAAAAGGCTAGTAAAAGTTTTTTCATGAGGTTAATTTTAGTTTAAAAGCGTGCTAAAGGTAAGGCATTTCATATAAATAGGCTATAAGTTTTTGTTATACACCTATAATTTAACGCGGTTTTCCTCCTTTTCACCTACCGATAATTTATTTTGGCAGAAAAATCGTTAAATTTTTTGATAGGAAACTTGTAAGACAAAAAAAGTTTCCATAGTTTTGCTTCCGATTTATAACAAATGGAAGTAAAAGATAAAATACTCGAAACCTCACTAACCTTATTTTATAAGTATGGCATCAAGGCTATTACTATGGATGATATTGCTAAAGAGATGGGCATTTCTAAAAAAACTATTTATCGTTTTTTTAAAGAAAAGGATGATATCGTAAACCAATTAAGCGAAACTGAGTTGAAAAAAAGCCAGCTTATGATGGAGGAAATGCATAAACAGGCTAACGACCCAATTCACGAAATGATTTTAATTTCCATTCACATTCAAAAAGTGTTTGCCGAAATTAACCCTGTTTTTTTCTACGATTTAAACAAACAATTCTCTAAAGCACTTAACGATTTTAAAAAATTTAAAAGCGAGTGCATCTTTACAAATATTAAACGCAACATCACCGATGGTGTACAACTGGGCTTGTATCGCAGTGATTTAGATATCGATTTTGCAGCTCAGTATCGCGTATTGCAAATGGATATGTTTATGGGGCGGTCCGATTTTGCGTTTGAAAACGTCTCTATGGCAAAAGCACACCAACTTATCATGGATATTTTTATGCATGGCATCTCTACCGTAAAAGGGCACAAACTCATTAATAAATATAAAAACAAACACGAAGAAGAATAAACTATATGAACACTAAAAAAAGCATACTCGTAGCAGTAGCCTTATTATGTATAGGGCAGCTAAAAGTGTACAGTCAGGCAGATACCGCCGTTAAGCAATTTACTTTGCAAGCCGCTATCGACTATGCACTAAAACACAACATGACCTACTTAAATGTAGAGAATGATGCCAAGCTAAATGATTATAAGCGAAAGGAAATTACGGGGCAAGGCATGCCGCAAATAAACGGTGCCGCCGATTTAAGAGATAACGTAGTGCTTCCTACTTCATTATTACCCGGTCAGTTTTTTGGTGCGCCCGCAGGCACTTATGTTCCGGTTAAGTTTGGAGTACAGTATAACGTTACGGCAAGTGCTTCGGTTAATCAATTAATTTTTAACAGCGATTATTTTGTAGCCTTACAAGCATCTAAAGAGTTGGTAAACCTGTCGCAAAAAAATATATTGCGTAGCAAGGTCGAAACTGCACAAAACGTTTCTAAAGCCTATTATGGTGTGCTTATAAATAAAGAGCGCATTAAAATTCTCGATATAAATATCGACCGTGTTAAAACCCTAAAAGATAATGCCACAGCATTAAACCAAAATGGTTTTGCCGAAAAAATTGATGTTGACAGATTAGAAGTAAACTACAATAACCTGGTTACCGATAAAGAAAAAACACTTCGTCTGGTTGAGATAAGTGAGCTTATGTTAAAATTTCAGATGGGTTACGAGTTACGTGCAAGTATTGAACTTACTGATAATTTGAGCAAAATTGAAAATGGAGAAGATGCACAAAACTTAAGTTCCGATAAAATTGACCCAAGCAATCGCCCTGAATATATGGTGTTACAGGCCCAACAACACTTAAACGAGTTAGATTTAAAAAGATACCGTATGTCGTACCTGCCTTCTTTATCTGGTTATGGTTTGATGGCCGAGCAGTTTCAAAAAAGTAATTTAGATTTTAATAAAAACAGTTGGTTTCCGTTTGCATATATAGGCGCAACACTTAATGTACCCATATTTGATGGTCTGCAAAAAAATTGGCGTGTGCAACAGGCAAAAGTTAATTTGCTTAAAACACAAAACAGTTTTACCCAATTAAAACAATCTATCGATTTAGAAGTACAAAGTGCTACCGTAAATTATAAAAACGCTTTGGTGTCTTTACAAACACAAAAAAAGAATATTGCTTTGGCACGTAATGTATATGAGGTAACTAAAAAGAAGTACGAGCAAGGCATTGGTTCAAGTTTAGACATGAACACAACCGAAAACGATTTACACACGTCTGAAACAAATTACTTTAATTCATTGTATGATTTAATCATTGCTAAAATAGATTATCAAAAAGCAACCGGAACATTAATAAAATAAAAACCAGAATTATAAAAAAAACCGATATGAAAAACAAACTTATATACATCTCAATCGCTACATTAATGATGGCTTGTGGCGCGCCCGATAAAAAAGCCGAATTAGAAAAACTGAAAAAACAAAAAATAGAGGTAGAAGGAAAAATTGCTGTTTTAGAAGAAGCTTTAGCAAAGTCTGATACAACAACACATAAAGAAAAATCTATCGAGGTGGTTGCTGCTGCTTTAGTTCCGCAAACATTTAAAACCTATATAGAAATTCAGGGTAGAATAGATGCTGATGAAAACGTGGCCTTATCAAGCGAAGTGCCTGGTACGGTTACTAAAATAAATGTAAAGGTAGGCGATGAGGTTACAAAAGGACAAGTGCTTGCCGAAACCGATGCACGTGCCATGCAGCAACAAATACAAGATTTGCAAACCAATTTAGATTTGGCTAAGCAAGTATACGACCGCCAAAAAAATCTGTGGGATCAAAAAATCGGAACCGAAATTCAGTATCTGCAAGCTAAAACTACTAAAGAGAGTTTAGAAAATAAAATGGGTAGCATGCAGGAGCAAATTCGCATGAGCAAAATTATTTCTCCTATAAACGGCACGGTAGATATGGTAAATATTAAAGTAGGTCAATCGGTTATGCCGGGCTTAAATGCAATTACAGTAATTAATTTCTCTAACCTAAAAGTTAAAGCCGATGTAGCCGAGAGTTATGCTAACCGTGTAAAAACAGGTAACGAGGTGCAGGTGTTGTTTCCTGATACTAAGGATTCTATCAACGCAAAAGTTTCTTACGCGTCACGTGCCATTAGCAGTTTAAGTCGCACATTTAATGTTGAGGTTAATTTAGATAACTCAAAAGAGTATCACCCAAACATGGTAGCTAAACTTCGCATCAACGATTTTCAATCGCCATCACCCGAAATTGTAGTACCGGTAAAATACATTCAGCGTGGTACAGCAAATAATTATGTGTTGGTTGCCGAAAATGGTAAAGCAACTAAAAAAATTATTAAAACAAATCGCGAGTACAATGGTCTTATCGAAGTAGCCGATGGTTTAAAAGCCGGCGATATGCTAATTACCGCAGGCTACGATATTCTTAACGACGGCGACCTTATCACTTTAAAAAATAAATAAAAACATTTATTATGTTAGAAAAATTTAAAGAATTTAAACCATCCAGTTGGGCTATAGACAACAAAATGACTGTCTATCTCATCACCATCTTTATATGCATTGTGGGTGTAATGACTTACAACTCGCTGCCTAAAGAAAACTTCCCTGATATAACCGTGCCAACCATTTACATTAATACGGTTAACGGTGGTAACTCACCAACCAATATCGAAAACACAATTACTAAGCCTATCGAAAAAAAGCTGAAAGCTGTTTCTGGCATTAAAAAGTTTAACAGTACTTCTTTACAAGATGTATCGGTAATTGTTGTTGAGTTTAACACCGATGTAAGTGTTGAAGATGCTAAAGTAAAGGTGAAAGATGCGGTTGATGATGCGCGCTCTGATTTACCACAGGAGCTTACCCAGGAACCCATGATTAAAGAGATTGCTTTCTCCGAAATTCCAATCATGTACATTAACATCGCGGGTAACTACGATTTAAAAGAACTTAAAAAACATGCCGAAGATTTACAGGATAGAATTGAGGGTTTAAAAGAAATCAACGAAGTAAAAATTGTTGGTGCTTTAGATAGAGAGATTCAGATAAATATCGATATGTATAAACTGCAGGCTGCACAACTTACATTAAGCGATGTATCGCGTGCTATTGCTGCCGAAAACTTATCACTAACTGGTGGTAACGTTCCGCTTAATGGCATGAAACCTACACTTTCTATCAAGTCTGAATTTAAAAATCCTAAAGAAATAGAGGACATTGTTGTTACATCGGCATCAGGTGCTAAATTGTTTATTAAAGATTTTGCTGAGGTAAAAGATGGTTTCTTAGAGCAAGAAAGTTACTCAAGCACACATGGTAAAAATGTAATTACACTAAACGTAATTAAACGCTCGGGCGAAAACTTAATAGTAGCTTCTGATAACATTTACAAAGTTATCGATGATATGAAAAAACATTCTTTCCCTAAAGGATTAGATGTTACTGTTAGCGGCGACCAAAGTTCTAAAACCAAAGTTACGTTACATGATTTAATAAACACCATCATCATAGGTTTCATTTTAGTAACCGTGGTGTTAATGTTTTTTATGGGCGTAACCAATGCATTGTTCGTTGCATTATCTGTACCATTATCAATGTTCATTGCATTTTTAATAATGCCAAGCATTGGCTTTACGTTTAACATGATTGTGTTATTCGCATTCTTACTGGCACTCGGTATAGTGGTTGATGATGCCATTGTGGTAATCGAAAACACACATCGTTTATTCGATAACGGTAAACGAGATATTAAAACCGCCGCTAAAATGGCTGCAGGCGAGGTGTTTATGCCTGTGTTATCCGGTACAATCACAACCCTTGCACCATTTATTCCGTTAGCATTTTGGCCTGGCATCATCGGTAAGTTTATGTACTACTTACCCGTTACTTTGATTATTGCATTGTTGGCATCTTTATTTGTTGCCTATATAATCAATCCGGTTTTCGCTGTCGATTTTATGAAATCACACGAAGAAGAATCTAAAGAGCATGGTAAAATCACTAAAAAAGCACGCTTGCAATTAATCATATATGGTATCGTTGCTTTACTTTCTTACGCAAGTGGTAGTTTATTTGCGGGTAACCTGGTTGTATTTTTAGGTTTGTTCTTAATAGTAAACCGTTTGTGGTTATATAAAGTTATTGAGTACTGGCAATTTAAAGCTTGGCCTGCTTTTCAACGTGTGTACACAAATGCCTTAAAATATTCGTTAAGGTCTCCTTGGGTGTCTTTATTTATTGTCTTAGGTATCTTTATTTTCTCTGTAATGTTTTTTGCAGCACGTAGCCCTAAGGTTGTGTTCTTTCCGCAAGGCGACCCAAACAACGTGTATGTATATGTAAAACTTCCAACAGGAACTGACCCTGCTGTAACCAACGCCCTAATGCGTAAGGTAGAACATAAAGTGTATTCGGTTGTTGGCGAAAGTAACGACATTGTTGAGTCTATCATCACTAACGTAACCATTGGTACAACCGACCCACGCGATGGCGACCAAAACAAATATCCTAACCGTGGTAAAATTGCCATCAACTTTGTTGAGTTCGAAAAACGTCATGGCATTGCTACAAATGATTACTTGAAAAAGTTGCAAGACATCAAATGGGATTTACCCGGTGTAGATATCACCGTTAATAAAGAACAAGCCGGCCCCCCAACTGCTAAACCAATTAGTATCGAAGTTTCCGGTGATGATTTTGATGATTTAGTAAGTAATGCTACTATGTTTAAAAAGTTTATCGATTCATCAAAAGTGCAAGGCATGGAAAGTTTAAAATCCGATTTTGAAAGCAACAAACCAGAAATTGTTTTTGATATCGATCGTGAACGTGCTAACCGCGAAGGACTTTCTACTTACAGTTTAGCTACCGAAATTCGTGGTGCGGTGTATGGTATCGAGGCTTCTAAATTCCGCGATGTTGATGACGAGTATCCAATTCAGTTACGTTACAAATTCGATCAGCGTATCGATATAGAAGCGCTTCGTAACTTAAAAATTACCTATCGCGATATGAACATGGGCGGACAGGTTCGTTCAGTGCCACTATCATCGGTTTGTAACATTCGTTACGATTATACTTTTGCAGGCATTAAACGTAAAAACAACAAACGTGTTATCACTTTATCATCTGATGTAAAAGAAGGCTTTAACGCAAACGAAGTAGTAGCTAAATTACAAAAGGTTGCCGAAGGTTACCGACCTCATGGCGACATCACCGTTAAATTTGCAGGTCAGCAAGAAGACCAAAAAGAAACCGCAAGTTTTTTAGGTAATGCTATGTTAACCGCAGTTGGTTTAATGTTGTTGGTGTTAGTTGCTTTATTCAACTCATTAGGTAAACCATTAATTATCTTGTCAGAAATTGTACTGAGTATAATTGGGGTGCTGTTGGGTACGGCACTCTTTAAAATGGATATGAGTATCGTTATGACAGGTATCGGTATCGTAGCCCTCGGTGGTATCGTAGTACGAAATGGTATTTTATTAGTTGAGTTTGCCGAGTTTGCGCGTGCGGGTGGCATGAGCCTTTACGATGCAACTGTTGAAGCAGGTCGTACTCGTATGACCCCCGTGTTGTTAACCGCAACAGCAGCTATACTTGGTTTAATTCCATTAGCCGTAGGTTTAAATATCGATTTCGAATCCTTGTTTACACACTTAAACCCACACATTTTCTTTGGTGGTGATAATGTTGTATTCTGGGGTCCTCTTTCGTGGACAATGATTTTCGGTCTTGGCTTTGCAACCATCCTAACTTTAATGTTGGTACCTGCCATGTATTTAATTACCGAACGTTTAAAACGCAAATCGGTTATCATCGTTCAGCATTTCGAATTACCTGTAGGTGTTATCTATGTACCATTCCTGATTTTAATATTACGCATAGTACTTCGCATACAAGGTAAAAAATTAGACTACGGAAATTTAGATGCTTAGTTAATTAGTTTGTAAATGTGAGTGTGAGAATGACGAAGCAATCTAATCTAAAAAAATCCCTGCCCTTGGTAGGGATTTTTTGTTTGCATTTTTTTGATTATATTTGATATATAACCCCCAACCAAATGAAAAAACATATGCTTATACTTATACTGTTTGTTTGCATTAAACAAGTAAATGCGCAAATAATAACTACGTTTGCCGGCAATGGAACAGATACTACCACAGGTGATGGTGGGCAAGCAACAGCTGCAGGGTTTACCAATATTCCGGGATCATTAGCCTTTGATGCAAGCGGAAATTTTTTTGTTTGTGATAATTTGAACAGAATACGAAAAATAAATATGGGTACCGGGGTTATAAACACAGTTGCCGGAATAGGAATTACAGGTTATACCGGAGATGGGGGACAGGTTACGGCTGCTAAAATAGATGTAGGCGGTATGGCTTCTGACAAAATGGGCAATTTGTATTTTGCCGATGGCACAGCCAATGTTATTCGTAAGATAGATGTTAATGGCATTATAACAACAATAGCTGGTAACGGAACAATGGGTTATAGTGGAGATGGTGGCGCTGCCACAGCAGCTCAATTAGTACAACCCTGGAACATAACTATTGATACTATTGGAAATATTTATGTTTCAGATGGTGTAGTATGGGTTGTTCGAAAAATAGATACAACAGGCATTATAACTACTATAGCTGGCGATACTTCCGCTACTTCATCTTATTTTAGTGGCGATGGTGGACCTGCAACTGCAGCACATTTAAACACCCCTAATTATTTATCAGTTGATAAAGCAGGAAACCTGTATGTTTATGATTCAGGCAACAACAGAATTCGTAAAGTAAATTCAGCTGGCATTATTTCAACCTTTGCAGGTAATGGTACTTTAGGGTATAGTGCAGACGGGGGCATGGCAACTGCTGCCAACTTAAATTATATATGGGGCATAGCAACGGATCTTTTAGGCAACGTTTATTTCTCCGAAATGGATTCAGCAGGAAATAATGCTCGAATCAGAAAAATAAATTCAGCAGGTGTATTAACTACCGCTGCAGGTATAAGTGGTGTTCAGGGTTACACCGGAGATGGAGGATATGCTACCTTGGCACAGCTAACAGGTCCTAGTATCGTAGCCGTAGATATGTACAATAATTTTTATTTTGTAGATGGTGGAAAAAGAACTATACGAAAAGTAACTTATTGTTCATCTCCTATTACAGTGGGTGTTAGCGGTGCAACAACCATTTGTTCTGCTGATTCAACAACACTTACTGCAACTGGTGCAACTACTTATACATGGAATACAAACGCAGGTGCAGTAACCACACCCTCAATAACAATAGGCTCAAATGGCTATACAGCTTATTCACTTACAGGCATAGCCGGAGGTTGTATAGCACAAGACAGTATAACCATTTCTGTTATTCCATCACCTACGGTATATTTTAGTTTATATCAAGATAGTATGCCTCACATATGGGATGTTTATCCTACTTATCCACCTAGTATGACATCTGTTGTTTGGAATTGGGGTGATGGAACTTCTTCAACAAGTTCCTATTCAAGTCATACGTATTCTGTGGCGGGTTTATATAATATTTGTGTAACTGTAACTGATTCTAATGGTTGCATGGCAACCTATTGCCAAAACGACTCTGTTTATCGTTATGCCAACAATAGTACATCAAGTAATATTATACAGGTTAATGTCATAAATAATACAACAGGCATTAACCAGTTAACAAATACTGCCAACCGACTAACCATTTACCCCAACCCTGCACAAAACAATTTTACAATTGAAACAAAGACTAGTGATAAACAAACCTTACAAGTGTTTGATGTAAATGGCAAACTTGTTTTAACTCAAACTATAAGTGGCACAACAAATGTTGATGCAAGTACATTATCTCAAGGCGTTTATAATGTTAGCGTAACAAGCAATGAAGGTGTTGTAAATAAACGTCTGGTTATTGTTAAGTAAAACATCTCTTTTCATTTAGTGTTCACACAAATTCGGGGCAGGTGTCCACGAAAGGCGCGAACCTAAGTTTTGTTGGGCAGTATAGGTGGGTAGGCAGTGCGCCAAACGGCAAAAGCCCTGTGGGCTTTTGTGGTGCCTTTTCTTTGCTTCGTTTCTTTGGACAAAGAAATGAAGATAAAAAATGAAATTTTTTATAAGAAATTAAATAAAAGAAGTCGCAACACTTCTTGCTTCGGTATTATAATTAAAATAATCTTCTAAACTAGGTTTTACCTTGTTGTTTATTTTATGCATGGTTTTTTCAACCACTTCGCTCATTTGCAAAAAGCTAATTTTTTCTTTCAAAAACGCATCCACCGATATTTCATTAGCCGCATTTAAAATGCAAGGCATAACTCCACCCATGTCAATGGCTTTAAACGCAAGTGCTAGGTTGGCAAAAGTTTCGGTGTCGGGTTTTTCAAAAGTAAAGGCAGGGTACTTGGTAAAATCAAAACGTTCAAAAGGCGTGGCAATTCTTTCGGGGTAACTAAAAGCATAATGTATTGGCAATTTCATATCAGGCAAACCAAGTTGTGCTTTAATGCTGCCATCGGTAAACTGCACCATGCTATGTATAATGCTTTGCGGGTGTACCACCACTTCAATTTGTGAGGGCTTTACATTAAACAACCATTTGGCTTCAATTACTTCAAGCCCTTTATTCATCAGCGTGGCAGAGTCTATCGTAATTTTTGCGCCCATGCTCCAGTTAGGGTGTTTAAGTGCCTGGTGCTTGGTTATGTTTAGTAAATCGTTTCTGGTCTTCCCTCTAAACGGACCACCGCTGGCAGTCAGGTAAATTTTTTCAATTGCATTATCAAACTCACCTACTAAGCATTGAAATATAGCCGAGTGCTCGCTATCAACCGGATAAATGTTTACGCCGTTTTCCATAGCAAGTTTAGTAATCAGTTCTCCGGCAACAACTAAGGTTTCTTTATTGGCAAGTGCAATTGGTTTTTTATGTTTTATGGCATGTATGGTAGATGGCAACCCGGCAAAACCAACCATAGCGGCAAGCACCACATCAATGCTTTCCATTTCCACAATCTGCTCAACCGATTTTGCACCCGCAAAAACTTTTATATCATATGATGCTAACGCTTCTTTTACCTGGAAGTATTTTGTTTCGTCAGCAATTACAACCGCGTTGGGTAACATATCAATGGCTTGGGCAATTAATAAATCGGCATTGCCATTGGCAACCAAAACCTCACAGCAAAAAAACTCAGGATTAGCCTTAATAACCTCTATGGCTTGTGTGCCAATACTTCCCGTGCTGCCCAGTATGGCTATGTTTTTTTTCTTCATTAGTTAAGGTGCTAAATTGCAGATTGCAAATGTATGATTTTTCTGCTTGTCATTTCGAAGGAGGAACGACTGAGAAATCTGTTTTAAAACGGATTTCTCCCTCAAGTCGGATTTAATACTATAATTTACTTATTATCAATTATTTAATTTAAATTTTAATATTTGGTTAAAACATAGTTAAAACTAATTAAATATAAATGGTTTTGTAACGTATCCGCCCACTATTACGCCGATTAACAAAAATATATAAATCACCGCTTAGCGGGTCGCTTTGTAATTGGTTTCTGACAAGCCCACTTAACGCATCAAAACCATTACGCATATTCGTGCTTTGTGAATACAGGTAATAGTTTTTTATCTGATAATGAAACAGCATCTTAAATAAGTTCTTTTATAAAATCTGAATCGGGTAGCGTATGAAAAATAATCCGTACTCCACTTGGAAAGTGAATCTCACAACTGATGTTTTTAGTTGGCTCTATCGAACGTAACGGTGTTTGTTTTGGTTGTTCTATACTACGTAACGTGATAGGTATAAACTTGCCCTTTATCACGGGTTCGTTTTTTTGCTCATGTTTTCTTTGCTTGTGCTGATACCTTCTTTCCCAATTGTAGAGTGTTGGCAATTGTTCAGTTATATTTTCTGCCACACAAAATGCGTTGATGTTTTTTCCACTCGCCTTCCATCTCGATAATAACAAATCTCTGCGTGTGAGCTCTGCCTCTGACATACCCATGACTCTATCTTTTTATCATGCAATACTACTTACTTCTTAAACTCCTATCAGACGGGGTACAGTGGACGGATACTATTATAATACATTTTATAAATGCTATCATCCGTAATTAAGTATGTGCTTTTAAAACAATCTTTAAATAATCTTTCTGTTTTTATGGATAGATTGGTTTCATAAATTTTGTTACCCTCTAAATCTAACAGCATTATGCTATTAAATTTTCTTCCCTAATTTACAAGAGTTAGAATGAAATCATCATAAAAAACATAATCTAAAAAAACTATATTGTTAGAATCTTGTAAGGTAGTTTTTTTAGTAGAGTTGATAGAAACCTCTATTAGGGTTACATTTTTTGGTATTAATAGAACTTTTTTATTTATTTGAACAATTTCAGTCCATGTTGTTTTTAAATAAAAATACCCAAGCTGATGAATAATTAAAGTATCATTAAAATTTAAAGTTATTTTTGCCATGCCATTTTCATCTGATGAGAAAAAAATGTTTTTCTCTTTTATCGTTATTAGACAAAAAGGAATTGGCTTTTTACTTTCTTTGTCTAAAATTTGAAAAATAAGGGTATCTTTTTGACAAAATGAAGATATCGAATTAGAGAGCATTAAAAATAACACAAAAACATATCGTTCTATTTTAAAATTATAAGGCATTTTAAAAAGAATTAATTACGACAGGATAAATATATTTTGATTATCATTTTTTTATGGAGTTTAACATTTATTACTTTAATATTTTTTCGTCTGCCCAAATAATTGTTTGTTCCTTCTTCGGTCTTTTGTAAATGTTATTCGAATTTTTTATTGTAGTTAAGTCAAACGATTTATTAACCGAATAGAAGTCGAAGCCTAACTTAATTTTATTTTCGTTACCAATATTCTTAAACACTACCCAAAAATAAAAATCATGTTGCCCTTTCGGTGTTATTTTTATAATTATTGGCATGCTACCACCGCATGTAATAATTAAACCAAACTCGCCATAATAAGGTCTCTCAAATTGTGCCGTATCATAACGTAAAGAGTATATTTCACCTCCACATGTACTAGAAAAAAAATAAGCGGTATCCGAATTGTCATTAAACAGCGAAGCTTTTACCTCAATTGTATTTTTATTTACATGTACTATCGAAAAATCAAAACGAATGCCTTCTGTTTTTGTTGTTATTATTTTTTGTTTTTTTGTTTCGGCATTACTTATACTATCGTGTATGGATACACAAAGCTCACGCATTTTTAAAGCTAGTTTCCATTGTTTTTGTTCTGTATATATCCGGTAAAGCAACTGTGCTGCATTAAGTATACCTTGTGGAAAGCCTATAACCTGAGAAAATTTTAAAGAACTATCTGAATAAGTCAGTGCAAGTCCATACTCTTTTTGTTTAAAATAAACTTCCCCAATTTTAGTCAACAAGGTGGCGATACCTTCTTTGTCGTTTATTTCTTCTAATATCTTTAAAGCGGGATGATAATAATCCAGTGTTTCTTTTATTTGACCTTGATTATAGTAAATATTTCCAATGTTGGCCAGTAGTGTGGCAATGCCCTCTTTGTCGTTTATTTCTTCCTCAATCTTTAAGGCATGATCATAATAATCCAATGCTTCTTTTATTTGGTTTTTAGTTTGATAAATAAGCCCAATATTGTTAAAGGAGATAGCAATGCCCCTCTTATCGTTTAATTCTTCTTCTATCTTTAAAGCACGGTTATAATAATCTAATGCTTCTTTTATCTGCCTTTGACGATAATGAATAGAACCTATGTTATTTAGTAAGTACGAAATGCCCTCTTTGTCGTTTATTTCTTCATCTATTTTTAAAGCATGATAATAATAATCCAATGCTTCTTTTATTTGACCCTCACGATTGTAAATAAGGCCCATGTTGTTGGTTGCATGAGCAATGCCCTTTTTGTAGTTTAGGTTTTTAGCAAGCAGGAGAGATTGCTCAGCGTATTTCACAATATCTTTGTCGTCCACAGCTTTATTACTAAGCTGATAAAGGTGATTTACCTTATTTGTATCTTCTTTGTCTGTTTTTAAAAGAATAAGCAAGGAGTCTATTTTACTTTGCTGAGCAATGGCTTGCATAGCTATACCAGCAATAAAGAAAAATAATATGTAAATAAGTTTTTTCATTTAATTACCTTTTATCAATCTGTTTAAGCTATTCTCAATAGATATAAATTAAAAAACTTATTTATACCTTATTCTTCGATTTTTACATCAGCACTTATGCCTATTCCAACGCCAAAAGGGAATTTTTGCCATTCTCCCTGACTTGTTAGTCTATAATAAGTTGTATGAGTAACCAATTTAGAGCAAAAAGATAATCTACCATTCCCTAAATTTTTTACATATTCTAAAGAAACTAAAAAATCTCCTTGCACAATTATACCTTCATTCTGAAGGTCTACAGTAATTATTTCTTTAGCCCGATCTTTAGAAAGTTTAATATAAATGGGCTTCTTTATAATATTTACAAACCCATCTTTTTTATTACGGCTATATATATTTAACCGAAAGAAAACAGAATCGTAAGTGCAATGTTTTATATTGATATTTATTTTCTCTATTTCGGCACTTTTCTTAACGTGCATTAAAAGTCCTAATTCATACCCCAGATTATTTTCCTCAGATTTAAATCCGGCAGCAACATGGGTTTCTCTGGATGTTATTCCTATCGTTTTAAGTGCAGTCTTTTGGGGCTTAACAACTACTTCGTTAAACGAAAATGTTTTTTCGGTCAACAAAACTGGCTTATTGCTATTTACCATAAAATCTTTTACTTTTAGATAACTTGGCTCATAACCTAGACATGAAAACAATAAAGTATCATTTTCATATTTCTTATCTATAGCAATAGTAACGTTACCGTTCATATCACAAACTGTACCAATGTTCTTAACCGGAACACCAATATTTACATATTCTACAGCTGTGGCTGTTTGTTTATTTAAAACCTTACCGTATAATTTTGAGTATAGCATAACGAGCTATAAATTGTAAATAATAAATTAATAATGATGTTTTTTTTCATTACTTACTCAATTTTTTATTACGCCAGTTTCTTGCCTGATTTTGAATATCCAAGATGTAGATAAATTAAAACGAGTAGCAATTTCTTTTGAAGAATCTCCTTGTTTAATTGCATTAATAATTTGTGTATTCCGTTGCAGAATTTCTTCTCGATCTAATTTCCTTCTTAATCCCACTCGCTTGCAGATAACCCTAATTGATTCCATGGTCAAATTAAATTGGGCGGCTATTTCTTTATAATACAAACCTTTATTAAATGCTATAATAATTTCCTTATTTCGTTTTAAGATTTCTTCTCGTCTCGGGTTTATTTTTATTCCTTCTTGCTGAGCAATTTTCAATATTGAATGCCTTGTGATTTTATATCGTTTAACTATTTCTTTTAATCTCATCCCTTGCCTTAAGCCCGTAATAATTTTCTTACGCCGTTGCAAAATTTCTTCCAATTTTAATCCTTTTTTTAATCCTGCCTTCTTGCTAATACGACGTACTGTGTGCTCAGTTACACCAAATTGAGCTGCTATTTCTCTTATAGGTAGCTTTTGCCTCAAAGCATTAGTAATATTATTATTTCGTTGTAGAATTACTTCCGACTCCTGTTTTCTTTTTATTCCTACTCGCCTGCTAACCAACATCACCGTTTGTCGAGATATACCTAAACAGGAAGCTATTTCTTGACAAACAATGCCCTGCTTCAGCCTTTTTATAATTTGTTTGTCTCGTCGTTTTTTTTTTGTTTGAAAGGGCGAATTCATATTCGTTTTCTTGTTGACAAATTCACGTTATAAATTTTACTGGTTGTTTAAATTTTTAAGCATAAATAATAGCTGAAATAAAACATAATATGGCTAAAATTGCTGAGATCCAAAGCGCATATTCTAATTTTTGACTCATTAGTTTTTCTGTTTTCATTGATTTAGTTTTTACTTGCTTTTTTTATGTATTGTTTACTATCTATTACTATGTTGACAAAATAAATCCCACTCGGTTGTGATGATAAATCAATTTGGCAATTAGCTTAGATCCGTTTCCGGCAACAGTGGTTATTATGCCGCTTTGGGCTTTGCAGTTAAAAGTTAATAATGTGTTGCATGCAATTAATACAATAGCTATGGTTTTAATTATTTTGTTCATTTATTTAGTTTTTAATTATTTTTTTTGTGTATTGTTTAAAGTCCGTTGTTATATTAATAAAATAAATTCCGTTTGGCTGTGACGATAAATCAATTTGAGAATTTGCTGATGTAACCGTTTGGCGATGTATACATTCTCCAAGTATATTGTAAACCTCTATTTGAGATTGCTTTGCTTCGCTTATAACGCCGATGGAGAAAATACCATTACTTGGATTTGGATAAATTTCCAAATCCATTTCGGTTTCGATGTTTTTTATACCAACTGTTGAGTTAGTTACGTTTATATCATCTATATATAAATTATTTCCTTGCCCATTTGGGTCGGCAAAAAACACAAAACGAAACATGGCATTTGTACTTGATGCTATTGAACCAATGTTAACTGTGTAAGTTACAAATTGCGTTGGTGTTGGTATAAAAGGTGTTGTGCTTTGGCCTGCAACTGTTGTAGGCTGAAGAGCTGCGCTTACAAGCCCGAAACGAGAAACCCACGTGGCACCACAATCGGTTGAAGATAAAATTTGTAGTTTATCTTGATTAGTGGTTACTTTTTGTTGGCAGCTCATTTTAAATTTTAATATAGGTGAACCAATGGCCGATAAATCAAATGTTGGACTCATTAAATAACTGGTGTCGCCAGGAGTGTTAAAAAAATTATTAATCATTACAGATTTTGAACCTGTTGCAGCAGCAGTGTTTGTAACCGAAAAATTTACTCCGTTAGAAGGTTTATGTGATACAGACCAATCGGTGCCAGGGACAGTGGTGGTTTCAAAACCTTCGGTAAACGAAGTGTTATACACGGCAGTAGTGGTTATAATATTTATGTAGTTTGTTTTTGTAATTGAGGCGCTGCCTTTTGAGGTGCTTGCCGTGTATGATACTGCATAAATACCAGGTACATTATACGTAACTCGTGGCATAGAGTCGTTAAGGGTGTAACCACTTACTAAAGTTGCACCGGGGAAATTCCATTGCCAGCCGGTTACGTGTGTGTTTAATGTGCTATCGGAAAAAGTAATGGTTGCACCCTGACAATCTAAAGTTGTACTTGCTTTAAAATTTGGTATAGGAACTAAAGGTGCGGATAAACGACAAACAGTAAAACCACTAGCATACATTAATGTATCTCCAAAACGACGAAAACGATTCATAGAAATACCTTGATGATTATTACCTGATAAGCTACACTCAAAGTAACTGGTTCTTATACCAAAACTTAAATCGGGATTCCAAGTAACTCCTCCATCAGTTGTTTTGTATGTAGGAAGACAATCGTCTCCACCAATCCATCCAATACTATCATTTAAAAAACCAATCCCTTCTAAATCGTAGTAAGTTCCTGATGAAAGAAAAGGCATATCTGTCCATGTTAAACCACCATCAATAGTTTTAAGAAAATAAGTGTTTATATTTAGAGATGTACCTTGATACTCAATGCTTGCATAACCTATATTACGGCTTGGAAAAGATATTTTCCAAACTTCTTCATTGGGTCGGTTTGAAATATGACGCGTTTGCCAAGTTACACCGCCATCGAAAGTAGAAAGAATTAGTGCTTGTTGTTGTTGAGTTGATGTGTTACCAATGCAACCTGTAACAAAGCCGGTATCTTTATTAAAAAAATACGCATCAACTAAACCGCTTGCGTAAAGGCTCATATCAGTAGACGTCCATGTGGTACCTTTATCAATTGTTTTTAATAAAACAGGAGGTCCGTAATATCTGCCATAAGCATAAACAATAGAATCGGTTACTACACTAATGCCACATATACCTTTTGGTTGTGGATTAGGAATATTTGTAACCGGATGCCATGTTATACCACCATCGGCAGTGTGATATAAAGGAACAGTATCATGAGTAAGCCCTACATCTGCTAAGTTGCCTACCCAACCTGCCAGGCTATCGGCAAAACCAACGGCTCGAAAAAAAGTTGTAGAATTACTTACTAATGTTTGCCAACTTAAACCACCATCATTTGTTTTATAAATTTGCCCGGGTTTTTGCGGCGCTAAAAAATTATAGCAAGGGCTAATTGCCCAACCTTGTTTTGGATTTATGAAATGAAAATCATCTAAACGATAACTTTTGGGTGCAGTTACAAAAGGCATCCAGTTTAATTGTGCTTGCAACATATTTGTGCAAACAAAAATTATTAAGGCGAACAATGTTTTTGTTTTTATACGATTTGCTTTCATTTTTTTTGTTCTTTTAATTCTTAATCACTTTTTGTGTATATTGTTTAGTATCCATTGTTATATTAATAAAATAAATCCCACTTGGCTGAAGCTCGAATTAATCATTTTAAAAATTTTGATTTTAGTTTTAGTTCTTGTTCTGTTATTTATTTAATAACAATTCTATTTGCTCCCCAATTTTTTCTCCAGGTTGTAATTGCTTAATAACAATATTTCTACCTAAAAGTTCACACTTTTGTATATAGTCATCTTCATTTTGAGTAATAATAATTTCCGCATTTTCTTTTTCGCTATGATCTATTACCATAGTATATTCTCTTTTTTCTCCTGGTAAAGGATCCGCCGTAAGGACAACGATATCTTGTGGATATACTGAATAGGAAATTTGTGATTGACCGCTTAAAATAGAAGTCTTTGTTTTGATAACTTCCAATTTTTCTTTTAACTCTTGTGAAGATGACGCAAAAATGCAAGTATCAACTTTGCGATATTTATCATTAATAATTGTGATACAAAAACTTTTGATGTTTTCTTTTTTCGTGCTGATAATAAGAGTTGTACTAATTAAAACAGCTAAAATAGCTGCGATGCCGATAATTGTTTTAGTCTTTTTCATTTTTGTTTGATTTTACATTTGTTTAATTATTTGTGTTGATAGGACAAACTCCTTTTGTTTAAAAAGAAATATCAATTGGTGAATTGGTTTATTTTTTTGGAACAAAACTTAAACAACCTCCAAAATGGAAAATGGAATATCTACCATAGTGGAGAATTCATTCCCATTTTCTTCCATATCAGAATCATCCTTATCATAGAGCCATTTAATATTTATAGATTCACAAAGTGGTTTTAGTTCTTCTATTTTTTGCAATAAATCATACGTGCATTTAAGGGCAGAAGAAGAAACATAACTTAGATGAAAGGTGAAAACTATCTTTTTTTTATTTTTGTTATAGTCATTAATAAAATACAAATAGGTCTTATATTCTTCTATCCAAGAAAACAAAGTAGAATAGAACCTGCTCGCATTCTCCATACAAGATTCCCCAAAGATTTCAAACTTACTTTCTAAATGATCAAGAGTTATTTGAGGAGTTACATCTGTTGCTGTTAAAATAAGTTTATTCATCTTTTAATTTTATTATTGTTTTTAAAAATATAATATACTTCGTTTGTTCTTTTTTAAATATATATTCAATAGGATTTCCTGATTTCCTTCGAATGCTTATAAGCCCGACTCCTGCATTGTCACTAAGCCCGATATTCTCATTTAGTTTCTTCCGGTGAAATTTTCTGAGCTCAACTTCATTTAAAGAATTAATAAAATCTATATACCCTTTAAAGGATTTCTTATCAGCTTGTCCAAGTACGTTTGACATAACAATTTCTAATGTATTTTGAGATTTTACATGCATTTTTATACTTGTTGTTTCCCTATAGAAATCATACTTTTTATAATACTCATAAACATTAGAGACCATCTCATCAAAAATATAATGTATTCTTTTTTGCTGCAGCAAGCTTTTTGTTACGATTTCGACTCTTTTTTTTACACTATGTTTCAATCCCTTTTTTATTTGAAAGTTAACTGGACCTTTATATGAAAATAATAAGAAAGAAGACATTTTAACTGCTTAATTTTATTCCGGAATACGAAAACCCATAATTAATATATCATCGTTTTGTCTTCGATTTCCTTTCCATTCCATATGTATTTTTTCTAACACTACTTTTTGTCCTCCAATAGGGAGTTTATATAATTGCGTTAAAACTTCTTTTAATCTTGGCGTCATAAGTTTCCTTTTACTTTGTTCTCCAACTTGATCCGTATAACCATCCGTACTAATATATATCATAGCGCCTGGATTTAATGACACCTCAGTTGTGCTAATCTCTTTTTGAATATTTGTTGCAAATACTCCGTGTACTGATTTAATTTGCGGATTTAATTGTGTAAGACCATTGCTATCAACTACAAAGACAGAATGATTAGCCGAAGCGAAATAGAGTTTTCTTGTTTCTATATTTATTTTACAAATAGAAATATCCATGCCATCTGCAAAGACTTGGTTTTTATTCCTTTTATTAGAGAAGGTGTTTTTTAACTCCTCTCCTAAGTTTTTTATTATGGATAAAGGGTCGGTTATTTTTTTAAAATCTACAATTTCATTTAGCAATGTACTTCCCACCATACTTAAAAAAGCACCCGGAACTCCATGCCCCGTGCAATCAACACATGCAAAAAATAGTTCAGGCCCCTGTTTCGTAAACCAGTAAAAATCACCGCTAACAATATCTTTAGGAAGATACAGGACGAAAAAATCTTTTATGCATTCTCTTATTTTATCCTCGTCGGCTAAAATAGATTGCTGAATATATCTTGCATAATTAATGCTATCAACTATTTTATTTTGTTTCTCTTCTATAAGAATTTTTTGCCTGGAGACTTCATTTTTTTGAAGCTCAATAATATATTTTTGTTTTTGAATTATTTTAATTCTTCGGTATAAAAAAACAGAGAATACCATCACCAATAGTAAAACAAAAGAGATAAGAATTAATACAGAC
The DNA here is from genome assembly GCA_013288015.1 of Bacteroidota bacterium. Lineage (GTDB taxonomy): Bacteria > Bacteroidota > Bacteroidia > B-17B0 > Aurantibacillaceae > PALSA-968. The sequence continues at coordinate 32,431 of JABDCR010000025.1, forward strand.
TTTTGTTTTTGCTTTTCTTTCAAATTAATTTCAGCCAATTTATCTCGTTCAGCTTTAGTAGCAATTTCCTTTTTTTCAAATTCAAAATTCATCTCTTTTCTTACCAATTCCTTTTTATTCTCCTGGCTGAAAAGTGTATCTTTTATAGACATGTATCGTTTATGATAGTATAATGCACGAAGGCGCATTTGTTCCATGGTCATTCTTTTTTTACCAATACTATCAGGTAAGGGTATGGTCGATTTTTCGTAAAGATTGCTTAATCGCTCGTACCAGTCTTTTACATCGTCTATCACCTTAATACTGTCGGAAATAGCAAGTGCACGATAAAGGTAACGATAGGCATCTGTGTACTTCTTTTCTTTGGTAAAGAGAACTCCAATACTGCCAAGGTTTCCTGCAATTTTATTTTTTCTTCCTATTTCTTCATTAATTTTTAATGCTTTCAAATAGTAATCTAATGCCTTAGAGTTATTGTTTTGGTCTTCATATACATGGCCAATATTATGAAACACAACTGCCTGACGCTTTTTATCACTAAGTTCTTCTGCTATTTTTAAAGCTCTTAAATAATAATCCAACGCTTTGAGGTTATTGTTTTTGTTGTTATATATAGCGCCAATGTTGCAAAGCAAGAGAGAAATATTTTTTTTATTCCCAATTTCCTCGTCTATTTTTAGCGCTTTAAAAAAATATTCCAATGTTTTTGGGTAATCATTTTGTTCATTATAAACAACTCCTATGTTACAAAAATCTGCTGCAATCCCATATTTATCATTAAGCTCTTCGTTAATTTTCAATGCTTTCAAATAACATTCCAGTGCTTTTGGGTAGTTACCTTGGTAATTATATACAATGCCTATTTCGTTTAATAAAAGTGCAATGGCATTTCTGTTTCCAAGCTCTTTATCTACTTTTAGCGCTTTAAAATAATAGTCTAATGCTTTTGGGTAGTTATCCTGATTTAAATAAATAAGGCCCAAATTATCACAGGCCAAAGCACTTCCACTTTTAAACTCTAACTTTAGAGCAAGCGTTAAAGCTTGTTCGCCATAAATTAAGGCTTTATCTGTTTCTCCAATCTTTCCATATTCATTACATACATTGCAAAAATGTTTTACTTTATTGGTATCTGCCAAGTCGGTTTTTAGAAAAGTAAGAAGAGAATCAATTTTCTTATTTTGCCCATAACAATACATTGAGGTACCAATCGCAACAACAAGAAAAAGATTAAAAATTCGTAATTTCATACTGCTTGTTTTCTAGTTTTTTTTAAAGACACCCTTTATTATTAATCTATAACATTATATATTTATGACGAAGTAAGTTTATTCTATTATAATAAGCACCTGCACATTTAGGGTCTAATTCAAGAACTTCGGTATAATCTTCTCGCCTTACGTAATTTTGCATTTGACCCTTAATTACTCCTTTATTAACATAATGAGCTACGTATTTAGGTTTTAATTCCATGGCTTTAGCGAAATCTTCTAGGGCTCCCTTATAATCCCCCATTTCATACTTACTCATTCCTCTATTATTATAAACCTGCGCACATTTAGTATCTAATTCGATGGTTTTATTATAATCTTCTATAGCTCCTTTATAATCCCCCATTTCATATTTAATTAGTCCTCTATTATTATATGCTTCCTTGTATTTAGGATTTAATTCAATGGCTTTAGTATAATCTTCTATGGCTCCTTTATAGTTTGATTTACTAGCTTTAGTACCTCCTGATTCAAAAAAGTTTTCTGCTGTCAACGATTGTTGACAGCTATTTAAACTTCCTAGTAAAATAATTACAATAACTAGGTATTTGATTTGGTTTTTAATAATCTTTCCGTTTCCAATTTTCATATATCCCTTTACTTTTGTTTTATTGTTTTACCATCTTTTTAGTATCAATTAGTTGTCCATCTATTATAAGAGTATAACTATAGATACCATTACTCAAATCACTAGCAAATACAATTAGTTGCCCTTGTCCTTTGCCAGTAATAGTTACAGTTTTTATTTGTTTGCCTGCAGCATCATAAAATAACAGTTGTGCAAGGTTTGCTGTGGAAGGTATATTGTACTCAATAACTGTTTGTTCGGCAAATGGGTTAGGGGCATTAGGATTAAGCACTGCCACATCTTTATCACTTAAATTAACAGTCATACGGTTTGTTGCAACTGTACTACTATTGGAAAAAATTGAAGCAACTACTTTTTTTAATTCATCTATTTGTTGTTGCTGTTCTTTTATTGCCTCTACAAGTATGGGAGTTAACCTAGAGTAATCAATAGATTTATAACCTTCTTTATCGGTATGTACTAATTCTGGAAATAAAGGTTCAACTTGCTGGGCAATAAATCCAATTTGTTTTTCTTTGTTATTCATACCGTGAAATGCATCGGAAGAAATCCCATCTCTTAATAACTCCTCTTCGGTTTTAAAATAATAGTTTACCGGTTCGAGTTTAAGTAAGTTATTTAATGAGAACGAAATTGGTTTTATTTCTTTCTTATAACGGGCATCTGAACAAGTGAGTATTCCGCAAGTAGCATGTACATTTCCTGTAAAATAATTATCGGTAATGCTTGCATTACCAAATACCATCGTATTACTAACAGATACTTTAGCCCCATTACCAATAGCAGTAGCATTAGATAAATTATTTGAGACTACATCTGCTTGGTAACCAATTGCCGTATTATTGCTTCCTGAAACATTAGTAAATAATGCCTGATACCCACTAGCAACATTATTACTTCCCGAAAAATTGTTATAAAGCACGTAATAACCTGTACCGGAATTATTAACACCGGTAGAGTCGTGAAATAGTGCCTCATGCCCTATGGCAGTATTATTATTACTTTGAGTACTGTTCCAAAGTGCTTGCACTCCCATAGCAACATTGTTAGTTCCGGTTTTATTATTTTGCATTGCAAAGACTCCAATGCCAATATTATTGTTTGCACTGTTGTTTGTTAGCGCCCAATAGCCAATAGCAACATTGCTATTTGCGGCATTATTACCAGCCAAAGCTGCTACTCCTACCGCTGTATTTAAACTTCCAGTGTAATTTACTGATAAGGCACCCGTTCCAATACCAGTATTGTAGCTTCCGCTAGTATTATATACAAGTGCATTAACCCCTAAAGCAGTATTTTGGGTTCCAATGTTATTATTTGCAAGTGCAGAAGTTCCTATGCCAGTATTATTGCTTCCACCGATGTTTTGCAAACCAGCATTACACCCAAAAAACGAATTAGAGTATCCGGAATTTGACTGACCTGTCCGATAACCGAAAAACGTATTTGCATTGCCATTGGTAGAGTTTTCTATTCTTCCTGCTGTTGTGTTATTTATTCTTATATTAAAAGGTTTATCGTCTATAGTACCAATAAAATTGGTGCCATCAATGGTTCCGCTATTACCAATTGTTAACCATGCCATACCCAGAGGTAACCAAGCAGAAGCACTGGTGCTATAATACCAGTAACCTGCAAAGCCACCTGCCATAGCAACATTTGTATTATATACTAATAAACTGTTTACAGGCCCTGGGACAGTAATTATATCAGTTGTTGATGTTAATGACACATTAGGGACTAGCAGCCCCATCCCTTTTGGGCTTGCAAAATTATTCCCTGTATTAAGGTCTAATAAAGCAGTAGCGTTAGGAGTTGCTCCTGTGCTATTAATTCCTACATTTTGTGCTTGTATAGTAATGCTTAAAGCAGTCGATACAAAAATGTTTAATAGTTTAGTTGTTTTCATTATTCTTCTCCTAATTTCTTTTTTATACGTAAAAGTTCTAAGGTAAGTTGTTCTATTTTTTTGTTTTGATTTTCTATTTGTGTTTGTTGTTCTTGTATAGCTTTCACCAATGGCACAACAAAATCTGCATAACGCAGGCCATAAAGTCCATTAGCTGTTTGTGGATAATCTATGCCACTAAAATCATAATTAGCAGCTTTGGCGGCTTGTTCTACTTCTTGGGCAATAAACCCACTCATACTAATTTTTTCTATATTATATTTCCCCTCATAGTTTTTACTTTTGTCTCCTCCGAGTAAGGCATTTTCTTTATCTATGTTATAGTGATAGGTTACAGGGTGCAGTTTTTTAATAAAAGCTAAACCAACGACATTTTCTGTCACATTATCTTTTATACGAGCATCGCTATAGGTTGAAAAAGCTACTTGTCCTTTAATACTAGTTATACTACTATTGCCTAAAGAAACCGAATTGGCAGCCGTAGTTAAGTTGTTACCTATAATAATACAATTACTTACAGTAGTAGTTACATTATCTGCATTATATCCAATATATATATTATTATAGCCGGTCGTATTTGTTAGTCCAGCACTGTCTCCTATAAAAGTATTATGGTCACCTGTGGTTGTATGAAAACCTGCATAATTTCCAAAAGCAGCATTGCTTGATGTAACACAATTTTCGAGTGCCGCATTACCAGTAGCTGTATTATAATTTCCTAGAATATTAGATTGGAGCGCCTCATTACCAGTGGCTGTATTACCCAAGCCGTTAGAGTTTGAAGTAAGTGCTTCTGCGCCCAAAGCTGTGTTATAATCACCTAAAGTATTTTTAAAAAGTGCATATGATCCGGTGGCTGTGTTAGAATTTCCGGAAGTATTTGAAGGTAGAGTATATGCTCCTATAGCTGTATTATCAAGTCCGTTAGAATTTAAAAAAAGTGCCTTATAACCAAAACCTGCATTCTGAGTACCAGGACTATTTATAGAAAGCGCCTGATAACCAAAAGAGGTGTTTTCTGTGGAGCCATAATCAACATACCCACTTCTAGTGTTATTAACTTTTATCATAAATGGTTGTGCGTCTGTAGTACCTAAAAAATTAGTGCCTACTGTTGTGCCTGCATTACCGGTTAAACTCCAACTACTCATAAAGGCTTGCCATTGGGTGCCCGTCCAATAATAATATCCGGGTATAACGTTATTTGGTGTTGCGCCAGCGGTTGCTGTGTTATATACTAACAAACTGGTAGTAGGATTAGTGACAGTAGTTACATCAGTTGTACTTGTTAATGCGACATTAGGAGGCATTAATCCTTTTCCACTTGGGCTTGCAAAATTATTGCCGGTATTTAAGTCTAATATACTACTAGCTGTTGGTGTAGCACCCGTGCTATTAATTCCTATATTTTGTGATTGCACACTAATATTTAATACAATTGCTACAAATGCACTTAAGAGTTTAATTATTTTCATGCTTTTTATAACTTACTTGTTTAATATAGGAACCTGTTTAGTTAATGCTATGGTATTCGTTTGCACTTTAACCACGTATATAGCAGTAGCCAATGTGAGGTTAACAATAAAACTATTCTTGCCCTGTGCCGCTATTAATTCATCTGTATATACGAGCCTTCCTGTAAGGTCATACACAGTAAAGGGTATAGTTTGGTTAAACAAAGAGTATACATTTACAATAATATTTCCATCATCTGATGGATAAACATTAATGGTTTCTTTATCTTCTTGATTACAACCATTAATTGTAATAATATTAAATATTTTTTCGCTACCGTTTTTATCTGTTTCAGATAACCGATAATAAGTACTACCGGGAATGCCCTTTACATCTACATATGAATAGTCTTGTCTAAGTGTACTGTTTCCAATTGCATTTATATTTGCCAGCCAGTTAAAATTTTGCCCATCCATACTTTTTTCAATTGTAAAGTAACTACTGTTTATTTCAACAGATGTACTCCATTTTAAATAAACACTATTATTATCAGAGCAAGTACCTGAAAAAGAAAGCAAATCAACCGGTAAAGGAGAAATATTACTTACTAAAGTCCATGAACGATACCTAGTACTAAGAGTTCCCACAGAAACAGGTACTCCACTCACAGTGCCAGTGGGTGAAGTGTTACTAACAATTCCTTGCGGATAATTGCCTGTTGGTGCATTTGCCCACCCAGGAACTATTAAATCATAAGGTTCAGCCGCTAGAAAATTGGCTAAACCTGCCGTATTACTACCATTAACATTAGCTTCGGCATTTACAAACCCGAAACTTAAAGTACATGAGGGAGTAGTAGTATATCCAAACTGATCTATTATCCAAAATCTGTCGATTGCATTTGCAGAATTATCTGCAGCGTAAATACTCGCATTCCATCCGTTCATATTCGCAACACCAGTTGGTAAATAATTAACATTATCCCATCCTGAAGTGAACGCCAAAGAAGCTCCCTGAACTGCATTTTTAGAAGAAAATTGCAAACTGGCCGTTGCCGTTCCAACTGCACCGTTCATATTAGTAACCGATAAAGGGAATTGAACTCCTGAACCCGAATTATTAGAATAATAAGGTAAATTAATTGAAGTCCCTATGGTACCTTCTATCCATCTCGTAACATTGTATTCACTCTCCATCATGATCCCCCCGGTAGTACCAATAGTAGTTACTGGCGTTGTACCAACACTATTTAAGACCAAGTAAGAAGGTTGACTTAAAACTCCGCCATTTATATTAATAATAGCCGAACCATTAATTGTAATTTGTGCCTGTTGTTTTACTGTAAATAAAACAAGCATAAATGATAAGTATAACGAAACTCTATTTTTTAGTTTTATACAAATCATTTTGATGTCGTGAAATTAATTTGCATCATTACCCCTATTTCTTTGTTATTCATTATTTTTGTAAAAAACAGAACTGCTTTCTAATCACATTTAATATATATGATATACCGCCGTTGATAAAACTAGTCCAATTAAAAGA